>JBCCEW010000020.1 GCA_039030075.1 Myxococcota bacterium
GGGGGCCTCTGCCTGATCGAGGGAGATCCCGGGATCGGGAAGACACGCCTCGCCCGGGAGCTCGCCGAGAGCCCGGAGGCGAGCGCGCTCCGGGTGGCCTGGGGGCGGGGCTGGGAGGCGGGCCGCGCGCCTTCCTACTTCCTGTGGACCCAGGTCCTGCGCCAGCTCCTACGCGGCCGGACTCCCGCGACGCCACTGCCGTCAGTGCTCGAGCCCCTGGTCGGCGAGACGGACGTGTCGGTTCAGGCGTCCGAACTCGACCGCGGCGACGACGATGCCCGGTTTCGCCTGCAGGATGCCCTCGCGTCGTGGCTGCTCCGCGAAGCCGAGGCTCAGCCGATCCTCCTGGTGCTCGACGATCTCCATGCGGTGGGTGTCGCCTCGGTGCAGCTGCTCCAGTTCGTCGCGCGCCAACTTCCCGGGATGCGCGTCCTGGTGGTGGGTACGCGCCGCCCGATCCTGCGTCAGGGCGACGACGCCGTGGCCGAGGCATTGGCGAAGCTGGGGCGCGAGGCGACGCGGCTCCCGCTGGCGGGGCTCCCGCCCGAGCAGTCCCGGGCCCTCGTCGCGGCGCGCCTCGGGGATGCGCCGAGCGACGCGTGGTGCGACGCCCTGCACCGCATCAGCCGGGGCAATCCACTCTTGCTCGAGGAACTGACCGCGCGCCTTCCCGCGACTGCCGACGAGGTGAGCGGCCCGGACGCGTTTCCCTACGCCGCCGGTGAAGCCGGGGTCGCCCTGCGCGAGAGCGTCCGCGAGCGGCTCGCCGGGCTCGCTGAGGAGACGCGCCGGGTCGTGCGCGCGGCCGCCGTGGTCGGCACGGACTTCGATGTGCCGTTGCTGGCCGCCATGGTCGAGATCGACTCCGGGCGCGCCGCGCGTGCGGTCGACGAAGCGTTGAGCAGCCATCTGCTGGTTCCATCGCAAGCGTCGGGAGCCGGGTTCGCGTTCGCGCACGATCTCTTCCGCGAGAACGTCTACGACGCCCTCGAACTCGAGGAGCGGGCGCGTCTCCATGAGCTGGCGGGAATCGCCTTTCAATCGGGCGCTCCCAGCGCGGGACACCGTCACGAGATCGAGGCAGCGCGCCATTGGGTCGCGGCTGTGCGTCCCTGGCTGCCCTCGGCTGCGAACCCGATGGCCCACGCGACGGCCCACGGCGCACCCGATCGTGAGCGAATGGGGCGTGCGCGCGACCAGGCGAACCGCGCCGCAGAGCTCACGTTTGCCCAGAATGCCTACGAGGATGCCTGCGAGCTGTACCGGCACGCGTGCCGCATCGGGGAAGCGCTCGGCGACGACGAAGGGGGCGTCATCGAGAGCCTGATCGGGCTGGCGAGAGCGGAGCGCGACGCGGGAGATCTGAACGGCGCGCGTCGCAGCATGGCGGACGCGCTCACGCGGGCACGCGCCGCGGGGGCGCCGGAACTCTTTGCCCGGGCCGCGATCACCGGGGCGTCCGTGCTCTCCGAGTCGGGGAGCGAGGCGCGAGAGCGGATCGCACTGCTGGAGGAAGCACTGGCCGGGCTGCCGGAGGTCGACAGCGGAATCCGGGCCCTCACGCTGGGACGCCTCGCCGAGGCCTGCTACTTCGCCGGCAACCGCGAACGCGTCGAGGAGCTCGGCAATGCAGCCGTGGAGATGGCCCGGCGTCTCGGCGACCGCGCCGTCCTGGCGAACACCCTGGCGTCGCTGCCCTTCACGCTGTGGGGGCCCGACACCGTGGACGCGCGGCTCTCGGCGTCCCGGGAGGCGATCCAGCTCGCCGGGGAGCTGGACCGGGGCAAGGACCTTCTGAGTGCGCGAATGTGGCGGTCGGCAGCGCTGCTGGAGATTGGAGACCTGGCGGCGGTCGACGAGCAGGTCGAGGTCTTCGCGCGAGAGGCGGAGCGCTTCGGGTTGCCGAAGTTTCTGTGGCACGCGGAGATGACGCGCGGCATGCGGGCGCTCATGTCCGGTCGCCTGTCGGAGGTCGCGGGCCACGGCGAACGCGCGATGCAGTACGCCGGTCGGACGGACCAGGCCGAAGCCGCCATCCAGTTCCTCGGCTCCCAGCAGTTCGCGCTGCGACGCGAGCGCGGCGACCTCGCCGAGCTCGAGCCGTTCATCCGCCGCAACGTCGCCGAACTCGAGGGCAGGCCGATCTGGCAAGGGGCGCTGTCCTTGCTCTACGCAGAGACCGACCGTCCCGACGCGGCGCGCAAGCTGCTCGACACGTTCGCGCCCGACTTCTCGGACCTACCGCGGGACGGCAACTGGCTCGCTTCGTGTGCGGCCGTGGCGACGGCCTGCTTCGAGACCGAGCACGCGACGCGTTCGCGCGTACTCTACGCCCAGCTCGAACCCTATGCGGACCGCAACGCGGTGATCGGAAACGGCGCCGTGTTCCTCGGGCCGGTCGCCCGATTCCTGGGCATGCTGGCCTCGGCCGCGGGAGAACCGGCTGCTGCGGACGCGCATTTCGCGGCTGCGCGGATCCCGCTGGAAGCGGCCGGAGCCACGCAGCTCGTCACGCGGATGCGGTTCGAGTGGGCGCTCTCCCGCGCGCGTCGCGACGGTGGGTCCGTCGACCTGCGCTCCGAGCTCGCGGCGATCGAGGAGGTGGCGCGGGCCTGCGACATGCACCGCGTGGCGGCGCGAACGAACGCCCTCAGCGCGGACCTCTCGGGCCGGTCGGAAGGGGGGGCGCCGCCCGACCTCGACCGCGCCGCGTTCTCCGCCGCGTTGCGCAAGGCGATGCGCGTCGTGGATCGACCGGATCTCCTGAAGGAGAACCCGTTGACGCGTCTGGCCCAGGCCCGAGAGGGGCCGGGCGCCTCCACGGACCAGGCCGCTGCGGCGCTGGGGGATCTCATCCGCGCCGAGTGCGAGACCTTTCGCGGCTCGGCCCATGACGAGATCTATTTCCGCGTCCTCGAGCGGACCTACTTCGGGCGCCCGACGAAGCAGCAGGAAGCGGCCGCCGACCTGG
Organism: Myxococcota bacterium; assembly: GCA_039030075.1. NCBI lineage: Bacteria > Pseudomonadati > Myxococcota > Myxococcota bacterium. Next base: position 2,972 of record JBCCEW010000020.1, read on the forward strand.
CGCTCTCGTATGCGACGTATCGTCGCCACCACGCCGAGGCCCTGCGCCGGCTCGGCGAGCGACTCTGGGCCCGGCTGGGCGAAGCCTGACCCAGCGCCACTGCCTCGCGGGCTGCTTCCGGGGGGGCCCCGGCAGCGTGAGCAGATTCTGAGCACCGATCGAGCGCTTTCCGTCTCCGCGGCTGCCTAGGTTCGCGTCCTCACCGGACCCGATCCTGGCCAGGAGAACCCCTTGCTGCGCTCCATTCGACTCTCCGTTCGCTCGCGCCCGCGCGTCCTGGCCACCCTGGGCCTCGCCCTCACGCTCGTCTGGGTCGCGGCGTCTCCCGTGCTCGCCCTCGACCTGTTCGTCAACGGCACGGGTGATGCCGGGGACAACAGCCAGGGAGACGGGGAGTGCTGGACGGGCGGGTTCGTCTCGTCCGGCATGTTCCTCGTGCGTGAGTGCACGCTCCGCGCCGCGATCGAGGAAGCGAACGCGCTGGCCGGGGCCGACACGGTCCGGTTCACGGGCCTGCTCCCCGTGGATCCCTCGAATACGACCGTCATCCAGCTGGTCGCGCCGCTGCCCCCCATCACCGAAACCCTCACCATTGACGGGACCTCGGCACCGACCTACGACACGGCGAACCCGGGGGCCGTTCCCGTGATCATGCTGAACGGGAGCCTGCTCGCCGGCGCCAACGACTACGGGCTCCTGTTCTTCGAAAACGCCGACGCGAGCCAGATCCTGGCACTCGGGATCGTGCGCTTTCCGGGCGACGGGATCCGCCTGAGCGGCGCGGACCTCGTGCGGATCGACGCCTGCCACATCGGTCTCTTGCGCGGCGTCTTCTCCGCGGGGAATGGCGGCTTCGGCATCCACGTCCTCGCGAGCTCGCTCCAGGCCACGGTCGGCCAGGCCTTCGACCCGGCGGCGGGCTTCGAGGGGCGGGGCAACGTCATCGCGAGCAACGGCAGCGGCGGCGTCCGGCTGCTCGGCCCCGACGCGCTGCTGGCTGGCAACAAGATCGGCACGGATCGCTTCGGGAACGCCGTGGTGACGGCGGGTGGGGCTCATGGCAACAGCTTCTGGGGAGTCGAAGTCGTCGGCGGCGCGGCACACGGCGTGCGGGTCGGCGGGCTCGACACCCTGACCGGTGGCACCGAGGTGACCGCGGGCAACGTGATCGCCGGAAACGCGTCGGGAGGCGTTCAGGTCGACGGCACCATGACGAACGTCGAAATCATGGCCAATCACATCGGCATCGGAGCCGACGGGTTCACCGCGCTCCCGAACGTCGCGGGACCCGGAGTGCTCGTGTTCGCAGACGGAGTCGACATCGGTGCGGTAGGGGCTGGCTCGAACCTGATTTCGGGTCACGGGATGTCGGGGATCGAGCTCGGCGAACCGTCGTCGCTGGGGCCTTTCGACACGCGCATCGTCGGCAATCGGATCGGCACCAACGCGCCGGCCGACGGCCTGGTGGCGAACGCGATGTCCGGGATCCTGGGCAACGCCGACCAACGCACCGAGATCCGCGACAACATCATCGGCGGCGGCGACCGCGCCATCGATCTCCGGAGCTTCGACAACCAGATCGTCTCGAACTTCATCGGGACCAACGCGCTGGGGGACGACCTGGGCGCGTCGACGGGGATCGCCGTCGACGGAAACGCGAACGAGATCGGCGGCCCGGGGGGGCTGGGCAACGTCATCGGGCACAACGCGTTCGGGATCCGGCTCTTGCCGACGGCCACGTCCGCCATCGTCGCCGGCAACTTCGTGGGAACCGACGCCGCCGGGAGCGATCTCGGGAACTCGGTCGGCGTGCTGCTGCAGGGGGCCGCCCATGTCGTCGGTGGCACGCTCTCGGGCGATGAGAACGTGATCGGTCACAACTCGCTTCATGGGCTCGTTGTGGGCGAGCAGGCCGACAGCGCCGAGGTCGTCGGCAACTACATCGGCACCGACGCCTCCGGGGCCGACCTCGGGAACGACGGGGACGGAATCCTCCTCAGCGCGGCCTTGAGAACGACGCTGGGTTCCGACGTCGGGACGCCCGAGGTGGAGCTGCCGGACCGCGGCAACGTGATCGCGTTCAATGGTCGCGCGGGGATTCGCGCGGAAGAGTCGCAGGTGGGTTCCCCAGACCCCACCCAGAACGCCTGGCGCGGCAACGTCTTGTACTCGAACCGCCGATTGCCTGTCGACATCGGCGTCGAGGGCGCCAACGTGAACGATCCGGGCGACTTCGATCAAGGTGCGAACCGCCTGCAGAACACGCCGGAGCTCGACGCCGCTGCCTCCAGCTACGACGCCGGCACCGACACGATCGAGGTCCGGTACCGGGTCGACACGGATGTGTTCGAGGCGTCCTATCCGCTGACCGTCGACTTCTACCAGCTCGCTCCGGACGGCGAGGAGCCCTTCGCGTGGCTCGGAAGCCACCTCTACCTCTTCGGTTCGGCGGGCACGGACGTGACGACGTCGTTCACGCCCGCAATCGTCGTGCCCGGTAGCTTTCTCGTGAAGGCGATCGCCACCGACAACGCGGGCAACTCGAGCGAAGTAGGAAACCGCATCCTGCTGCCGGAGCCGAGCGCGCTGCCCGCCCTGGCGGCGGCCACCGCGCTCCTCGTGAGCCTCGGACGCAGGGGAGGGCGGGGCGCTCGCTCACTTTCGTGATCGGCGATTCGGGCGTCCCGCTCGACGTCGGTCCGGAAGCGCGCGCTTCTCGTGGCGTGGGTCTCCGCGCCGCGGGCGTGACGGCCTCACCCGCCGAGCCCCCTTGGGGAAGGCCCGGCGCGAGCCGGCGTGGCAGGACCGGATTGCGATCGGGGCGATGGGTCCGGGGTGGGTCGCGCGGGTCGTTGCGGGGCGAGCGCGCGGACCGCCGCTTCTCGCTCCGAGGGCTGATCCGTGCGCGGAGTGGGTTGGCTACATTGGGCCCGCCGCGTCCCATGCCGGGTCGCGCGCGCCGCCCCATAGGTAGGAATGACGAAGAAGACCGACGATCCGAACGCGCCGCTGCCGCCGCACAGCACGCTCACCGCCTACTACGCCGCCGACGAAGAGCGCAGCGCCTACGTGCGCGACGTCTTCGACCGCTCGGCCGAGCACTACGACACGATCGAGCGGATCTTCGGCAACGGCGGCCTCGTCTACCGGCGCTGGGCGATGAAGATCAACGGCATGAAGCCCGGGATGAAGGTGCTCGACGTGGCGATCGGGACGGCCGCGGTGGCCTCCAACGCCGCCAAGATCGTCGGCCCCACGGGCCAGGTGTTCGGCGTCGATCCGAACCGCGCGATGATGCGCGAGGCCGCGAAGAAGTTCGACGGGCCCCTCACCCAGGGTGTGGCCCAGGCACTTCCCTTCGCCGACAACACCTTCGACTTCGTGACGATGGGGCTCGCGCTCCGGCACGTGTCGGATCTGAAGGCTGCGTTCTCCGAGTACTACCGCGTGCTCAAGCCGGGCGGGAAGCTCTGGATCCTCGAGGGCCACATCGCCACCTCGAAGATCGGCTACGCACTCACCTGGCTGATGTGGGCGAAGATCGTGCCGGGCCTCACGCTGCTCTTCACCCGGAGCTCCGATGCCAAAGAGTTCATGGACTACTACTGGGATACAGTCGACCAGTGTGTTCCGCCCGAGGGAATCGTCGCGGCGCTCGACGCGGTCGGGTTCCAGCACGCGCGCACCAACGTCACCATGCCGGGCGCCTTCTGCGAGTACAAGGGGCAGAAGGCCGCCGTCTAGGCCTTTCATTCACAACGCCGGAAGTCGCGCCGCTGCGCGCGGATCCGGAGCGAGGTAGGACGATGTCAGTCGAAGAGACCCTGCGGGCGAAGCTCGAAACCATGCGCGCCGCCCAGCGTGCGAGCGGCATCCCGACCGCCGCCGTCCGGAAGGAGCGCCTGCAGAAGTGCGTGGACCTCCTGGTCGACAACCAGGACGCGATCGTGAAGGCCCTCGACGCGGACTACGCCGGGCGTCCCGAGCCGCTGACGCTGATGTCCGAAGTGATGATGCCGATCAATCACTTGAAGGACGCCCTCAAGAAACTCGACACCTGGATGAAGCCCGAGCGGCGAAAGGTGCAGTTCCCCCTCGGACTCTTCGGTGCGCGCGCTGAGCTGCGCTACCAGCCGAAGGGCGTGGTGGGCATCATGTCCCCCTGGAACTTCCCGATCGCCATGATCGTGAACCCGCTGACCACCGCGCTCGCGGCGGGCAACCGGGTGATGATCAAACCCTCCGAGTTCAACCCGGCAACGGCGGAGCTCCTGGCCGAGATCTTCCCGAAGTACTTCGCCGAGGACGAGATCGCGGTCATCACCGGCGGTCCCGAGGTCGGCGCGGCCTTCTCGGCGCTGCCGCTCAATCACATCCTGTTCACGGGAGCGACCACGATCGGCCGCAAAGTGATGGAGGCGGCGAGCGCCAACCTGACCCCGGTGACGCTCGAGCTCGGCGGCAAGTCGCCGACGATCGTGAGTCGCTCGGCCGACATCGTCGCGACGGCGGAGCGCATCGCGTTCGGGAAGTGCAACAACGCGGGGCAGGTCTGCCTGTCGCCGGACTACGTCTTCGTGCCCCGGGAGTCGGTCGACACCTTCGTCGAGACCTGCCGCGAGAGCTTCCGCGCCCAGTACCCGACGGTCCTCGGGAACCCGGACTACACCGCGGTGATCAACGACCGCCACTACGCCCGGATCCGCATGTATCTCGAAGAGATCCGGGAGTCCGGCGCGCGCCTCGAGAACCTGGGAACCGAGGAGCCGAAGGAAGGCGACCGCCGGATTCCGATCCACATCGTGGTCGACCCGGGCGAAGAGCTCGCAGTGATGAACGACGAGATCTTCGGTCCGGTCATGATCGTGAAGAGCTACGACCGGGTCGAAGACTGCATCGACTACATCAACGACCGGCCGACGCCGCTGGGCCTCTACTATTTCGGGAAGGATCACGCCGAGCAGGAGCAGGTGCTGAACCAGACGCTCTCGGGCGGCGTGACGATCAACGACGTCATCATGCACGTCTCCTGCGTCGACCTGCCCTTCGGCGGGGTGGGCGACAGCGGCCTCGGGAACTACCACGGCCGCGAGGGCTTCAAGACCTTCAGCCACGCCCGCGGCGTGTTCACCGATGGGAAGCTGAACCTTGCGAAGCTCGCCGGCCTGATGCCGCCCTACACCGAGAAGACGAAGCAGCGGCTCGGCAGCCAGATCAAGAAGTAGCTTCGGCGGGGCGGAGGGGAAGTCGCATGCGCACGAGCCCGCTCCAACCCTTCGGCGACGGCCTCTGGATCTGCGACGGTCCGCGCGTTCGGTTGCTGACCATCCCTTTCGCGACGCGCATGACCGTGGTCGAGACGACCCCGGGGTCGCTCTGGGTGCATTCGCCGTTCGATCCGACCCCTGGGGTCGGGGAGGCGGTCGACGCGCTGGGCACCGTGCGCTGGATCGTGGCCCCGAACAAGATCCACAGCCTCGGCGTCGTTCCGTGGAAGGAGCGCTACCCGGAAGCCGAGGTGTGGGTGTCTCCCGGGTTTCGCGACCGGCACCCGAAGCTCCCCGCCGATCACGTGATTGGCACGGGGGAAACGCCGGCCTGGGCCGATGCGATCGAAGCGCACGTCTTCCAGGGGAACGTCATTCTCGACGAGGTCGTGTTCTTTCACGCGCGCTCGAAGGCCCTGATCCTGACGGATCTCATCCAGCGTCACGATCCCGCGCTGGAGTCCTGGTTCTGGCGGCTCGTGAAGGGCTGGGTGGGTGTGCTCGGCGATTCGGGTGGGACCGCCCGGGACCTACGCAGCACCTTCCGCGATCGCGACGCGGCGCGGGTCAGCGCGGAGGCACTCCTCCGCTGGGACTTCGACCGCGTCGTGATTTCCCACGGCAGCTGCATCACCCAAGACACGCGCGCCACCGTCGAGCGGGCGTTCGCGTGGGCGTTGGCCTAGCTACGCCGGCCTCAGCGAGCCCGGGATCTATCCCAGATAGGCCTTCGGCGGCGGACTCGTGCGCGGCTCGACCTGGTCCGGCCAGCGCGTGAGGACGTCGTCGCTCTCGCCGGCTCTGTGTCGCGCCAGGAGCGCGTCCGGGTCGAAATCGATCCCGACTGGATTGATCGCGAAACGGCCGTCGGTCAGGAAGGCGTCGGTCTCTTCGCGAGAGGCGAAGTTGTCGATCTGGAGCTCGACGACGTTCTCGTCGGGATCCTTGTAGTAGAGCGACGTCGTCGCGCCGTGGTTCACCGGCCAGACCGGCTCGATTCCCTCCTGCTTCAGGCGCTCGTAGGTGGCGAGGAGGTCGGAAAGGTTCGCGTAGGTGAAGGCGATGTGGTCCACGCCGGGCATCGCACGCGTGTGCTCGGGGAGGTGGGGCATGTTGAGGAACGCGAGCCGGTGGTGCTCGTCGTCGTAGTAGAGGAACGTCACCATCTCGCTCGAGTGGGTGATCTCCGCTCCGACGACACAGCGGTACCAGTCGATCAGCTCCCGGTAGCGCTTCGTTCGAAACACCACGTGGGCGAGCTTCGCGGGCCGGATGACATCGCTCATGAGAACTCCTGAAGGGTGAGCGCCAAAGCGCGGTGCTCAGTCGGCGGTGACCACGTTGCTGCGGAGGGTCCCGATCTTGTCGGCGGTGAGTTCGACCACGTCGCCCGGCTTCAAGAACACGCCGCGCGCTGCGCCGACCCCCGCCGGCGATCCGGTCAGGATCACATCACCCGGCTCGAGCCGCATGAACCGGGTGATCTCGGCGATGCAGCGCGCCACCGAGTGCACGAACTCGGTCGTGCGCGCGTCTTGTCGGATCTCTCCGTTGACGCGCGTGACGAGGTGAACGTCGAGCGGTTCGGGAAACTCGTCGGCCGTCACCAGGGAGGGCCCGAGCGGTTTGAACCCATCGATCCCCTTCGCCTGGCTCAGCTCGAACGTGGGCGAGGACATCGCGGTTCGCTGGACGTCCCGAGCCGAGACGTCGTTTCCCAAGGTGTAACCCGCGACGTGGGAGAGGGCGTCGGCCTCTTCGATCTGGAACCCGGCGCGACCGACGACGGCGGTGAGCTCGATCTCGTAGTCCACCCTGTCGGGCGCGACCTTCGGCAGAACGATCGGGTCCTCGGGCCCGACGACCGCGGTTCCCGGCGCCAGGAAGAACACTGGATGGTCCGGTACCTGGACGCCGAGACGCGCGAGGTTCTCCCGGGTCTCCTCCACGTGACTCGCGTAGTTGATCCCGATCCCGATCACCTTCCCGGGGGCGGGGACCGGGGCCCGCAACCGAACCTCGGAGCGATCGACCGTCTCGCGCACGGGCGCGGTGCGGGCCTCCTCGAGCATCGGGTCGGTTCCGAGCCGTGCACCGAGATCCGCTTCGGGTACGTCCAGGACCTCGAGGCGGCCGTTCTCGGCCTCGCGAGCAATCCCCCGGTCGGTGGAATAGAACTTCATGACGCCTCCGTTCGTTCAGGCCGTGTCGCCGCCGAGCAGGCTGCGAAGGGCGACCGCAAGCGCCCGCTCGGGATCGTCGGGTGCGGCTCGCGTCCGCCATGCCACGTGACCATCGGGACGCACCAGGACGGCTCCGTCCTCGACGCCATAGAGCGACGGGAACGCGTCGTTCGGATCTTCGATGTCCTCTCCGACGATCTCGACAGCGATCGGCAAGGGGGCGGCCTGCGCCGCGTCGCGCCACGCGTCCGCGCACTCGGGGCTGGCGACCAAGGTCCAACGGCCTTCGAAGAGGTCGAGGCTCGACATCACGCGTCGGTCCTGGATCAGGCCGAAGTGGGGTGCGCGTGCACCCGGCCGCGCGTTCGGGACGTACTCGCGGTCCGGATCGGCGCGCAGTGGGGCGTCCGTGCCGTCGGCGAGGATCGCTCCCGTTTCGTAGTGGAAACCCAGATCGCGGCCGATCGCGCCGAAGTGGCCGGCCTCGCGCTCGGCGAGCGCTTGAATCTCCGCCGACAGGGCTTCGAACGTCACGTCTCCATCCGCGAGTCTCTGGGCCTGGTGGGCGGCCCCGCTCCCGATGACGCTGGCGAGGCCGGCCGCGTTCCGCACACTCCAATCGCAATTGCCCTGGCCCACCGGTTTGCGCTCACTCTCGTAGCTGTCGATGAGTGGCGCGCCGGCCTGGTCGGCGATGACCAGCGCGAGCTTCCAGGCCAGGTTGTGCGCATCCTGCACACCGGTATTCATGCCGAAGCCGCCGGTGGGCGGGAAACGATGCGCAGCGTCTCCCGCGAGCAGGACCCGACCCTCCCGATAGCGTGTCGCGACCTGCGCCGTCATCGTCCACGGCCGGACCGAGCGGATCTCGACGGGGACGTCGCGTCCGATCGCGCGGCGTAGGATCTCGGTGCAACGCGCTTCCGTGTAGCTCTCGAGAGAGACGCGCTGGTCGTCCCAGGCAGCGTGGAAGACCCAGCGTTGGCTGCCGTCCAATGCGATGAAGGTGCCCGGAACTTCCGTGTCGATCGTCCAGTAGAGGATGGCGGGTCGCTCTGCGGCCAGCGCGTCGAGGTCGGCGTGGAAGTAGATGCCGACCACGTGGGCGAGCGCCTCCGGCCCTTCCATCGGGATGCCGATGAGCCGGCGCGTGGTGCTGCCCGCGCCGTCGCAACCCACCACCCAAGCGGCGCGAACCTCCCGCTCGCCCTCGGCCGTGCGCACGCGGGCCGACACGCCGTCGTCGTCGGGTTCCAGCGACACGAGTTCGGAGCCGAACTCGACCCGCCCCGGGCCCTTCCGGGCGAGCGCGGACAGACGCGGTTCGATTCGGTCCTGGGCGCACGACACGGGAGGGGACGGGCTCAGCGCCGCGAGGGAGGGGAGGGCTTCGCGCTTGGGAACCAGCGAGAGGCGCGCGAACTCGTCGCCACTCATCGATCGCACCCAGCGCACATGGCCGCCGCGTTCCAGCGGCAGGGCGGCCGCACGGATCTCTTCGTCGATGCCCAGCGCGCGAAAGATCTCCATCGAGCGCTGGTTCACGACGTGGGCCTGGGGGTGATCGCAGGTCGAAGGGTTGCGCTCGACGAGCAGGGAGTCGACGCCGAATCGGGACAGCAGGATCGAAAGCACGAGGCCGGTCGGCCCGGCGCCGATGATCAGGACCGGGGTGTGGATCGGTTCGCTCATCGTTTCGCCTCGCGCTCGGTCGTGGTCTCGGGCAGGAAGAGCGCGACAACGGCGTCCGCGTGGGCTTCGATCGCGTCTTTGTCGAAGGGATCCTGTCCCGAGAAGCGTTCGTACTCGCCCGCGACCGAATAGGGGACCGACGAAGCTCCGATCACCATGTACTGCAGCAGCGTCGGCGGCGCGGGAAGCCGGAGGCCTTCCGACTCGAGGGCCTGCCACTGGGCGGTGAGTGCCTCGAGCAGGGGCCGGAGATGGCGCTCTTGCAGCCACCGGGAGCGGGCGCTCGGGTGAATGCCCTCCTGCACCATCAAGCGCAAGAGTTCGGGATGGGCGGCCGCAAAGCGGACCAGATCCCGAATCACCAGGCGGAGTCGCGTGCGTTCGTCGACGTCGGCGAGGCTGGCCACACGCGCTTCGTACTGGTCGCGAAGCGGGACGAAGACGTGGTCTGCCGCCGCGCGCCAGAGTGCTTCCTTCGTCGCGAAGTGATGACGGACCGCCGACTGGGCGACCCCGGCGCGCCCCGCCATGGAGCGCGTCGACGCACCTTCGAAGCCCTTCTCGGAGAACTCGTGCAACGCGGCCTCGACGAGCCGCGTGCGCGTCTCGATCCCGCGCTGATAGGGCCTGCGCTGCGCTCGCTTCGGCATGTTTGCCAATATGACTCAATCGAGCAGATTTGGATACCTAAAATAGTTCGAACGAGTTACTTTGTTGATCCCAGAGAGCCCACCAGGGCAGGGGAGGCGAGATGGACCCGACCGAGTTCGAAGCCCTGGTCGTCGGAGCGAACGCCGAGATCGAACGGCCCTATCAGGACATCGCGGCGCCCGGCGGGCCGACGCCATCCGCGCGCCCGCGCTTCGAGCTCTACCACGCGGCCCCTTCCCTCTGTTCCCACAAGGTGCGCTTCGCCCTTGCCGAGAAGGGGCTGCCGTTTCGATCCCACGCACTCCGCATCGTGCCCGCCGGGCGGGCGATCCCGCACAACTATCGGCCGGGCTACGTCCGCTTGCGTTTGGCGGGCGCACCCGGGTCCAACTACGTCTCGGGCTTCACGGGGCGTTCCTCCGTCGACACCGAGGGCTTCGATCCGGCGGTGGTGCCCACGCTCGTCGATCACGAAGCGACCCGCGTGATCGTCGATTCAGCGCTCATCTGCGACTACCTGGATCGCGAGGCGGGGACGGGCCCTGCGCTGCGGCCAGCGTCCGCCTCCGACGCCATCGACGAACAGATCGCCATCGTCGACCGCGCGCCCCACGTGGCTTTGCTCTACGGCGCGAATCCAGCGGGAGACCATCGTCCTGGCCTGATCGCGAGAGCGATTCGCGGCGTGCACGCCCGCAAAGAGGTCGCCTTGCGCAGGGCGATGGAGAAGCTCTCCGACGACGACACCGATCTGCGGGCCGCGTACGAGAGCAAGATTGCCAAGGAGCGGGCCGCCGCCCGCTTCGTTGCGTCTCCGACGTCGATGGGCACGATCGTCGGACAGATGCAGGAAGGGGTGGAGGCGCTCGAGAGGTCGCTCGAGAAGCACGGCGGGGACTGGGCCTGCGGCGGCGAGCTCACGCTCGCCGATATCGCCTGGGGACCGAGCCTGTTCCGGATGCGCTGGATCGGCATCGGCCATCTCTTCGCGCCGGACGGCGCCTGTCCGCGTGTTGCCGCCTATGCTGAACGCCTCTTCGCGCGGCCGGCGTTCCGTGCGATGGTCGTCGAGTGGCCCGGGGCCCACACCCCATCGCGCCACGTCCCCGAGATGAACACGCTCGGCTTCAAGGCGCGCGCGATCTGGCACGTGCTCCGTCACGGCCCCTAGGCCGCACGCCGATCCACCGTGCGGCCCCGCCCCGGGATGCACCATGATGGGTGTTCGCACCTCCCGCGAGTCTCAACGAGGAGAGCGCCTGTGCATGACGGTTTGCCTGCCAACGACCCCGGTCTGTTCGAGTGCATGTACAACATGCGCGCCATGCGTCGACTGAAGCCCGACCCGGTGCCCCGTGAGATGATCGACCAGCTGGTCGAAGCGGCGACGCGAGCTCCCAGCGGCCAGAACACCCAGCGCTGGGCGTTCCTGGTCATCACCGAGGCGGAGGGGCGCACCTTCTTCGGGGAGCGCTATCGGCACTGGTTCCGCACGCTGCTGGGCGACCGGATCTCGGAGCTCGAGGCCGACACGAAGGCCGCGCGCCAGATGGGTGCGGCCTTGTATCTGGCCGACCACATGACCGAGGTGCCGCTGCTGATCATTGCCTGCGGCAAGCGTGATTGGCCGTTCGCGGTTCCCGAAGCCGAGCGCGTCGGCCTCGCACCGCCGTCCTACGGTTCCATCTATCCAGCGGTGCAGAACCTCCTGCTGGCGTGTCGCGGACTCGGCCTGGGCGCGAGTCTGACCACCGTCCACCAGATGTTCGAAGGGGAGCTGCGCGCCCACTTCGGCATCCCCGACGACTACGGGATCGTGGCGTCGGTTCCGATCGGGTTCCCGCGCGGGAACTTCGGCCCGGTCACCCGTGAACCCGTTGCGACGAAGATGCACCTCGAGCGTTGGGGTGTGCACCCCGAGCGTTGAGCTTCGGGCGGCCCTCCCGCCGACGCCCCGGAATCCGGCCGCAAGCGCCACCGCGCAGAGTATGCTGACCGTCCCTGGGGAGGGGCGCGCGATCGAAGCCGACCGCGGCACGCGGCCTTCTGCCCGAAAACAGAGAGGGCCCCATGCAGCTGCTGCCGATCGTTGCACTCGCGCTGACCATCTTCTCGGTTCCCCAGTTCGCCGTGGCCGCGACCGTGAGTCTCGCCGCCGGCACCGGGGCGATGAGCTGGGACACCACCACGAGTGTCACCTCGCCGCTCCAGAACACGGCAGTCACCCACCCGCTCTTCCCCGGGAATCGCCACACCCACGAAGGCTGGTTCCTGTACGTGCAGGAGTTCGGGATCCTGACCGAGCTCACGAACTTCAGTTCGGTCAGCGACGGCGTGAGCCAGGACGTGATCTCGGCCACCTCGATCGTGCTCGGTGAGACGTTCAACCTCGAGCTGAGCTATGGGCTGAGTGCCGTCGGACCGGACGGCTTGCCCCAGCTCGATTGGAGCGGCTCGATTTCGCGGATGTCGCCGGCCTCGCCCCTTCAGCTGTTGACGGTGCGCCTCTTCAACGTCTTCGACTACGACATCGGGACGGCGCCGGGCTCGGATTCGGCGATCGCAATGCAGACGACGGGTCCCGACACGACGGTAATCGAGATCGATGGCCTCGACGGGATCAGCGGCGGGCGTGGTGTCTACGGACTCACGGGATACACCGCGGATACGCGAGCGAACGTGCTCGACCAGGTGATCCTCAACAACGTGTTGAACAACAGCGCTGCCCCCGGCAACTACGACGTCGCGGGCGCCTTCCAGTGGACCTACGTGCTCTGCAAAGACCCTTCGCTCCCCGAGTGCCAGGGCACCGGAAACGGCAGTGGCCAGATGGGCGGCTTCGGGAACTTCGGTGCCGTTCCGGAACCCTCGACGGCAGCGCTGGTGGTGCTGGGACTGGGCGGCATGGCGCGTCGTCGCCGGCCCACACCTCAGCGTGTGCGCTGGAGCCAGGATCGCGCGGTGTAGCTCCGTTCCGCGCGGCCTTCGCGCGCAGACGCCGACCAGATCGACCACGACAGGGCATCGTCTCGCAGGGCGTACGACAGCTGCACCGTTTCCCGCGTGGTCGCTCGAGCGGCCACCTGTGCGGTCCAGGCGTTTCCCGCGAAGTCGAGCGCGAGACTGTCCAGCGCTCCCTCCGACGCGCTTCCGGTGAGCCCGAGCGGAGGACGCTGCGGCGAGATCGCTCGAAAGCGCAGCTCGTTGCCCGGCGCGCAGAAGACATGCGCGACTTCGAGCCGGAAGTCCCGCGCGGCTTCGTCGCCGTCGAGCCAGCGGAGCCGCGTGCGAATGCAGAGGGCACCGCTCGGTTCTGCCAAGATGGTGCGGTCATCGGCATAGGACCGGGTTCCCTCGTCGGGGACGCTCCAGTCGCCGCTGCCCGTCCAGGATCCGACGAGCGCCTGCAGTCGCTCGTGGAGGTCGCCGGAGGTCGGGTGTCCGTCGGAGGAGGGCATGCGGTCTCGCTCGATCTCGAGGCGTCCGAGTCTTGTTCCCAGGCCTGGCGTCATATACGTTTTTTGAAATTGAATGTCAATTTCAAATCTGGGTCGGCATCGGCCGAACCCCCGACCGCTCGGCGGAACCCCTGCCGTGTCACTCCGAAGGGAAGGATCGAGAATCAGCATGGACGTCCGAATCGAACGCGACAGCATGGGAGAACTTCAGGTTCCCGCCGATCGCTATTGGGGAGCGCAGACCCAGCGTTCGCTCCAGAACTTCAAGATCGGCAGCGAGCGCATGCCGCGCCCCCTGATTCGTGCGCTCGGCCTGGTCAAGCAATCGGCCGCCGAAGTGAACGCCCGGTTGGGTGGCATTCCGGGCGACATCGCGAAGTCGATCCAGGCGGCGGCGCAGGAAGTGATCGACGGAGCGCTCGACGACCATTTCCCGTTGGTCGTCTGGCAGACCGGGAGCGGCACCCAGACCAACATGAACACCAACGAGGTGATCGCGAACCGCGCGATCGAGTCCCTCGGCGGCGAGTTGGGCTCGAAGACCCCGGTCCACCCCAACGACCACGTCAATCACGCGCAGTCGACGAACGACGCGTATCCGACGGCGATCCACGTCGCCGCTGCCGAAGAAGTGCGGAATCGTCTCCTGCCCGCGCTCGCACAACTCCGCGACACGTTCGAGAAGAAGAGTCGGGCCTTCGCCGAGATCGTGAAGATCGGGCGCACTCACCTCCAGGACGCGACACCGCTCACGCTCGGCCAGGAGTTCTCGGGGTACGCGGCCCAACTCGCGATCTGCGAGCGTGCCCTCAGCAGCGCGCTCGAAGAGGTGTACCCGCTCGCGATCGGTGGCACCGCGGTGGGGACCGGGCTCAACACCAAAGCCGGCTACGCGGAGGGCATGGCCGAGGCGCTCGCTCAGCGCACGGGTCTGCCGTTCGTGTCCGCTGAGAACAAGTTCGCCCAGATGGCCGGCAAGGAAGGGCTCGTCCACCTGCACGGCGCGCTCAACGCCGCCGCGACGGCACTCACCAAGATCGCCAACGACGTCCGCTGGCTGGCGAGCGGTCCGCGCTGTGGGATCGGCGAGATCCTGATTCCCGAGAACGAGCCCGGCTCCTCGATCATGCCGGGCAAGGTCAACCCGACCCAGAGCGAGGCGCTCACGATGGTGGCGACCCGCGTGATCGGGAACGGGACGACGGTCTCGATGGCGGGCGCCTCCGGGAACTTCGAGCTGAACGTCTACATGCCCGTCATTGCGTACGCGACGCTGCAGTCGATCGACTTGCTTGCCAGCGCGACCGTGTCCTTCGACGAGAACTGCGCCGTGGGCATCGAGGCCAATCGCGAGAAGATCGACGAGAACCTCCACCGTTCACTCATGCTCGTCACGGCGCTCAACCCCCACATCGGCTACGACAATGCGGCCGATGTCGCCAAGACGGCCTACAAGCAGGGGAAGACTCTGCGCGAAGTCGCGGTCGAGAAGGGCTATCTCTCGGGCGAGGACTTCGATCGCTTCGTCGTGCCGGCCAACATGACGGGGCCGAAGTAGGGGATACGTGGGCGGCGACGGGGTCCGCGCGGTCGGCTATCCGGCACTGCCGGAAGTGTGGCGACCCAGTGTCGCTTCGAACTCCGGACGTTGGGACAGCCGCAACCCGGGATAGAAGGCTTTCGCGTAGGAGGGCCGTGCGCGGGTACGCTCGAGCCACGACGCGAAGCCGGGCCGCTCGCTCCAAAGACCGTTCATGCCGAGGTCGTCCATGCGGTCGGCGAGCGGCAGCAGGCAGCAATCGGCCACGCCGAAGCTCTCGCCGGTGAGCCAGGGGCGCGTCTCGAGCAGGCCCTCCAGGCGGTCGATCGTCTGCTGGAGCTGGCGCGTCGACTCCTCGACGTCGGCCGCTTCGAAGCCCGCGCCCGAGTTCATCTTCCGATAGAAGCCGGAGCGCAGGGGCCGCTTGCGGGCTCCAGCGTCGAACTGCTCCTGGCTGGCGAACGCCGAGATCACGGGCAGGAACACGTGATGGAAGGAAGGGAAGCGAATCGCGACCGTCGGGACCTCTTCGAAGTAGCGCAGCAGCGCTCGCACCTTGGCGCGGGGCGCGGGCGTCTCGGGCAGCAGGCGCGGTTCGGGAAAGACCTCGTCGAGGTACTCCATGATGCACGAGGAATCGGTGATCGCTTCGCCCTCGTGGAGGAGGGTCGGGACCACGCCGTTCGGGTTGAGCTCCAGGTAGTCCGGCGACAGGTGGTCCTCGGTGGCGAAGTTCATTTCGTGGGATTCGAAATCGAGGTCCTTCTCGGCGAGGACGAGCCGCACCTTCTGGCTGCACGTCGAGTAGGGGGAGTGGTAGAGCGCGAGCGTCATGCATCCCTCGAGGCCTGGGTGATGGAATCGCGGCAGCATAGTGCCGTCGCTCGGGCCCAGCGACGGGCGCATCTTCGGGGGCAACTCGCTACGGTACGCGCACCGGGCAGGGTGAGGCCCGGTCACGGGTGAGCGAGCGCGCTGCTCCTCCCTGGAACACCGAGAGGCACACGCGCTCCATGGGCGACGACCCGACGATCGATCCGAAACTGCTCCGCGGCCTGGTGGGGGCCACGGAACCCGAGGCCGAGGAGCCGACGGCGTTCGCGAAGCACGTCGCCGAGGTGCTCACGCGCGCCCTCGGGCAGCTGCGCGCCAGCGGGGTGATCGAGGTCGAGGACGCGAACTACGCCGGTCTCACCGAAGAGGTCATTGCGGTCGCCCTCGAGGCCAGCACGCCGAACAAGATGTCGCGGAAGATCGTGCGCACGCTGATCCGCAGCGATCTCGTCGAAGAGGTGTACGGCTCCGACGACGAGATCGCGGGCGCGTTGATGCCGTTCTTCGAGGAGCTCTAGGCCGCGGGTCCGCCGCGGGCTGCGGGAGCCACGATCCCCTCGGCCGCGGAACACACCGCGTCGAGGTAGGGCTTCAAGGGCCCGACGCTCCGTTGCATGGCGGCGCCGTCCATCATCGCGTTGAGCAAGCGCGCCCGCTCGGCGTAGACCGGCAGCGGTTGGCCCGGGTCGGCGCGTTCGAGGGCGCGCTCGAGGTGGGCATAGAAGGCCGCGTAGTACTCGCGGTAGGCCTTGCGCAGGACCGGGTTGTGGTGCGAGAGGAAGCCCAGGGTCATGTGCACGACCCCCGAGCGTCCCCGCCAACGCCGCACGAACAGGGCGACGAGCTCGCGGACCAGGAGCTCCGTCTCGAGACCCCGCTCGACGAGCGCGCCTAGGGTGTCCAGGTCGGACTTCGCCTCGGCGCGCAGGATCTCGAGTAGCAGCGACTCGCGGTTGGGGAAGTAGTACTGGAGGTTGCCGAGCTGGATCCCGGCGACCGCGGCCACGCGGCGGAGGGCGAGGGCGTCGTAGCCGTCTTCGATCAGGATCCGACGCGCCTCCGACACGATCCGGGCCCGGGTCGCGGCTCCCTTCGGGCGTCGGGCGATCGCTTTCTGGCGTCGGAGTGCCGCAGAACCCACTTCCCCAAAATCGGTCATTGACATAAATGGGGCAAAGGCTCTACCGTGCGCCCAACGAGGAGGGCCCGCTATGAGGAAGCGACTCGCCACCCTGTCGGTGTTCGTCCTGATGGGTGCACTCGCTCCGCGCGTCGGCACGTCCCTCGAGCCCGAAGCCGTCGGTCAGGTGGCCACGCTTCCGCCGGTGGGCGACCACTGGGTCTGGGTGCCCGACCGGGTGCTCGAGCACAGCGTGCTCTTCGACGGCGACGACGGATCGGTGCTGGCGGCGCTGGCGAGCCCCGGTGCGCTCACCCCGAAGCTCCCGCTCTTCGCTCGCTCCCGGGGCGAGTTCTATTCGGTCGACGTCGACTACGCGCGCGGCACCCGGGGCAAACGCACCGACTACGTCACGATCTACGACGCCGAGAGCCTGCAGGTGGTCGGCGAGGTGGTGCTCCCGCATCCCACCTCGGCGAGCAACACCAGCCTCCACCACGCGACACTCCTGGATGGGGATCGCTTCCTGGTCGTCTTCAGCCAGTTTCCCGAGACCGTCGCCACCGTCGTCGATCTCGAAGCGCGCAGCGTGAGGGCAGCGGTGCCGATCGCCGGCTGCGCAGGGCTCTATGCCGTCGGGGCGCAGCGCTTCGCCACCCTCTGCGGCGATGGCACCACCCTGTCGGTGACACTCTCGCCCGACGGCACGGCGAGCGGCACGGCCCGAAGCCCGCGCTTCTTCGACGTGATCGAAGATCCCGTGTCCATGGCCGGCGTGCGTCTCGGCGCGAAGTGGTTGTTCGTGAGCTTCGCCGGCCAGGTGCACGCCATCGACTACGCCGACGCGACTCCGGCGCCGGCCGACCCCTGGCCCTTGGCGAGCGCGGGCGAGCGCAGCACGGGCTGGCGACCGGGTGGGCTCCAGCCCTTCGCGCTTCACCGCAGCACCCAGCGGCTCTTCGTGTTGATGCACCAGGGAGAACCGGGCACCCACAAGGATGCGGGAGCCGAGATCTGGACCTTCGACGTCGCCGAGCAGGCGCGAGTGGGACAGATCGAGGTGCCGAACCTCGCGGTCGATTTCCTGGGGCCACTGCTCGAACTCGAGGGCTTCGGCTTGAGCCTGCTCGGCTGGGTGGTCCCGAACCCGGGCGCGCACTCGCTGGCCGTGTCCCAGGATGCCGAGCCGCTCCTCTTCACGCGCAATGGCGAGCTCGGCGCCGTCGCCGTGCTCGACGCCACGACCGGCGAACACCTCCGCTCGGTGGGTGAGCTCGGCATCTCCGGCCCGACGCTGGGGGTGCCGTGATGGACCCGGTCCTCACGACCCTCGCTCGGCTCGGCCTGGCGCTGCTCTTCGTGAGCGCGGCGCGTCACAAGTGGCGCGATCGTGTGCGCTTCCAGGGCATCCTGGCCGACTACCGGTTGCTCCCGGATGCCCTCGTTCCCGCCGCAGCGCTCGCGCTCCCGGCGCTCGAGGTCGCATTGGCGGTCGGGCTCGGTCTCCCGGCGACCGGCGCTGCCGCTGCCGTGGTCGCACTCGGTGTCCTGCTCGTCTACAGCCTGGCCATCGCGGTCAACCTCGCGCGCGGCCGCCGCGACATCGACTGCGGCTGCGGAGGGCCCGGGCAGACCCTGCACCCGTGGCTCCTCGTGCGGAACGGGGCGCTCGGGTTGGTCTGCCTGGCGGCCTGGCTTCCGGCTGCGTCGCGTCCGCTCTCGGCCTTCGACGCCGCGACCGTCGGGCTCGGCCTGGCCGCGCTCGCCTTGCTGTGGCTGACCGCAGCCCAACTCGCCTCCACGTCCGAGCCCGGCTGGAGATCCAGGAGGTTGTCTCGATGATTCCCGCACTCGTCGTCTCCCAGGTGGTGCTGCTGCTCCTCGTGGTCGCGCTCGCGGGCGTCGTCTTCGCGCTGGCACGCCAGCTCGGGGTGCTGCACGAGCGCGTCGCGCCGGCAGGCGCGCTGGCCCTGTCGGGCGGGCCCCGCGTCGGTGAGGCGGCGCCGCAGGTCGCGGCTTCGTCGCTCGCCGGCACGCTGGCCCACATCGGCTCGCCGAGCGGAGAGGGAGTCTCGCAGCTGCTGTTCTTCCTGTCGCCGCGCTGCCCGGTGTGCAAGACGCTGCTGCCGACGGTCCAGCGCCTGGCCCGCTCCCACGGCGTGCGGCTGCTCTGCGCGAGCGACGGGGCCGAGGACGACCACGCAGCCCTGGCACGCGAGTACGGTCTGGCGCTCGAGGACTACTTCGTGTCGACCGACGTCGGTCTCCGCTACGGGATCGCGAAGCTCCCCTACGCGGTGTTGCTCGACGGCGAGGGCATCGTGCGGGCCCAGGGCATCGTGAACACGCGCGAGCACGTCGAGAGTCTCTTCGAGGCCGAAGCGCTGGGCGTCGCCTCGATCCAGGACTATCTGGCCGCCTCGAACGAAGTGCGCGCCGAAGGAGCCCGGGCATGAGTCGCTTCGACGAACGCTTCGAGGGGTTCACCCGGGTGTTGGCGCGGCGCACGAGTCGGCGATCCGTGCTCGGACGTCTCGCGACGCTCCTGGTCGGCGCCTCGGCGGTGCCGCTCCTGCCGGTGAGCCGCGCCTCAGCGCAGACGCCGAACCCGCGCGTTCCCGCGCCGAAGGAGACGCTGACGGGCGACGCGGGCGACCCCACGAAGTGCGACTACTGGCGCCACTGCGCGATCGACGGGTTCCTGTGCGCGTGCTGCGGCGGGAGTGCCACCACGTGTCCGCCGGGAACCGAGATGTCCGCGGTCACCTGGATCGGGACCTGTCGGAACCCGGAGGACGGCAAGGACTACATCATTTCCTACAACGACTGTTGCGGGAAGGGGTTCTGCGGGCGCTGTGGCTGCAACCGCAACGAGGGCGATCGGCCCGAGTACCACTGGTACCGCAGCAACGACATCAACTGGTGCGTCGGCACCGAGAGTCAGGCCTACCACTGCTCCGTGGCGATCGTCGCCGGGCAGGCCACCGAGGCCCAGCCCGAGCAATGAGGCCGGGACGGATCGCGTGGCTCATCGCGTTCGCGAGTCTCGCCGCGGTGGGGGTGGGCGCCGAGGTGCCGGTCCGCGAGAGCTACGTGTTGCACTGCTCGGGCTGTCACCTTCCCGACGGAGGCGGTGTCGCTGGGACGGTGCCGTCCCTGCGCGAGATCGGTCCGCTGTTGAACGCGGAGGGCGGGCGGGAGTATCTGACGCGTGTTCCGGGCGTCGCCCAGGCGCCGCTGGCGAGCGACGAGCTCGCGGCGCTCCTCAACTTCGTCCTGGTCGAGTTCGCCGGTGCCGAGGGGTTCGCTGCGTTCACGGCGCAAGAGGTCGAGGCGGGCCGAGCCGAACCGCTGCGCGACCCGCTGTCGGCGCGGCCCGCCGTGCCTGGGGCGAGGGGCTCCGATGAGTGAGCCGATCTCGACCTTCGCCGAGGATGCGCTCGGGCATGGCGATACCACCGGGTTCGGTTACGTTACGCATCTGTAACGAAACTGCCGCGCCCGGGAGCCCCTGATGCGAGTGAATCAGCGAACCGTCGACGTCCCCGAGGCCTGGACGGGCGCGAGCCTGCTCAGCTTCCTGCGGGATCATCTGGGGCTGACCGGCACGAAGTTCGGTTGCGGCAAGGGGCTGTGCGGTGCCTGCACCGTCCACCTGGACGGCACGGCCGTGCGGTCCTGTCTCACACCGGTCTCCGCCGTGGGTGACGCCGCGGTCACCACGATCGAGGGGTTGGGCGGGGAGCGGGCGACCCACCCGGTGCAGCGCGCCTGGCACGAGCTCGCCGTCCCCCAATGCGGGTACTGCCAAGCGGGACAGATGATGAGCGCGGCTGCGCTGCTCACGCGGGACGGCGCTCCCAGCGAAGAGAGCATCACCCAGGCGATGGAGGGCAACCTGTGTCGCTGCGGAACGTATCCGCGCATCCGCAAGGCGATCCACCGCGCCGCCGCGATCGAACGCGGTGAAGCGCCGCAGGGTGCGGAATGACGGCGCCGCTCTCGCGCCGTGAGTTCCTCAAGGCCGCGGGTTGGACCGCGGGGGGCGTCACGATCTTGTCGGGCTGCAGCCTGATCCCCGTGCTCCCGTCCTTCGACGGACCGTCGGCTGGCTCGGAGCTCAGCTGGGTACAGCTCTGGCGCGATGGGCGGGTGCGCTTCTTCTGCCCGCGTGCCGAGATGGGGCAGGGCATCGCCACCGGCCTCTCCCAGGTCGTGGCCGAGGAACTCGGGCTCGAGCTGGGCGACATCGACTGTCGTTACCCGCGCACCGACGAGATCCAGAAGGTCGCGATGACCGTGGCGAGCCAGAGCATCGAGGAGTACTTCGAGCCGACGGCGCGCGCCGCCGCGACGCTGCGCACCGAGCTGGAGCGACGCGCCGCCCGACGCCTCGGCGTGGCGCCCAGCGCCCTGTTGCTCGAGAGGGGCCGGTTCTCCGCGGCCGGTGCGCGTGTCGCGTTCGCCGAGCTCTTGTCCGCCGACGAGGATGCGCTGCTTCCGGCGGCCGAGCAGGGCCGCGTTCCGCTGCTCAGCCAGCGGGCCGCGAGCCAGCGTCGGGTCGTGGGGCGCGATGCGCCGCTCGTCCACGCCGAGCGACTGCTCAGCGGACGCGAGGTCTACAGCCGCGACGTCCGGCTGCCGGAAATGGCCTTCGGTGCGGTCGCGCGTCCTCCCCAGATCGGCGCCGCGCTCGAGGGATTCGATGCCGACGCCGCGCGCGGCGGGGCCGGGGTGATCGCCGTGGTCGAGGGCCCGGCGAACGCGGTGGGGGTCGTCGCGGAGACGCCGATGGCAGCGACCGAAGGCATCGCAGCGCTGGCGTGTCGCTGGCGCGCGCTCACGCCCGAGGAAGTGGCGGAAGTCGATCGTGCCGTCGATGTCGATGCGCTGTCCGTGTCCGGGGACCTCGACCACACGCCGGAGGACGAGGGCTCCCTCTCCGTCGGTCGCGAGCGCGCCACGGCCGAGATCGACGTGCGCTACGACACGCCGCTCACGGCCCACGCATCGATGGAGCCTCGCTCGGGGGTGGCGCGGGTGACGGAGGAGGGCTGCGAGGTCTGGACGGGGAGCCAGGATCCCTGGTTCGTCCAGGGACACGTGGCCCGCGCCCTCGGACTCGACGTCGAGCGCGTGGTCGTGCACAACCACCGGATCGGCGGCGCCTTCGGCGGTCGCCTGCTGTGCCAGGCGAGTGTCGAGGCCGCCTGGTTGGCACGAGGAGCCGGGCGGCCGGTGAAGGTGCAGTGGACGCGCGAAGAAGAAACGGCGTGGAACTACGCCGGGCCTGGCTTCTCGCATCGCATCCAGGCGGGCGTCGATGCCGACGGTGAGATCGCCTACTGGCATCACCGGATGGCGGGAGGGCCCATCCTCATTTCGTCGGCGCTGATTCCCGACCACCTGCACTGGGCGGGCGACCTGGCGCCCGATCCGGGCACCCGACGCGGGACGGATCTGCCCTATCGCGTCGCGAACCGCCGCGTCGATTTCGCCGACGTCCGCGCTCCGATGCCCACGGGAGCGTGGCGTGGCCTCGGAGCGGCACCGAACACGTTTGCCGTCGAGTGTGCCCTCGACGAGTTGATCTCGGCCGGCGATCTCGACCCGTTCTCCTTCCGACAGCGCCATGCACTCGATCCCCGTTTGGCGAGCGTGCTCGAACGGCTACGCGCGTTCGCGGGCTGGGACGCGGCGCAGGAACGCGGCGCGACGCTGGGCATGGCCGCCGCGGCGTACAAGCACGTGACCTTCGTGGCGGTCGCCGCGCAGGTGTCCGTCGCAGACGGAGCGCCTCGCGTCGAGAAGCTCTGGTGCGTGCACGACTGCGGTACGGTCATCGCGCCCGACCGCGTTCGGGCCCAGATCGAGGGGAACCTCGTGTGGGGCGTAGGCATGGCGTTTCGTGAGGCGCTGGTGCTCGAAGCCGGGCGGGTCGCCACCACGAACTTCGACGGCTATCGGGTCGCGCGCATGTCCGACGTACCGCCGATGGAAATCGAGCTGGTCTCCACGGATGCTGCGCCGAGCGGCGCTGGCGAGGCGGCGTTCGCCCCGGCGGCGGCGGCGATCGTGAACGCGCTGGCACGCGCCGAGCGGCGGCGTTCGCGGAGGTTGCCCTGGCGGGCGTCCGCGTAGGGTCGGCGGTCGCTCGCGGCGGCCGGCCGCGAAGCCAGGAGGCGTCAGAGGCGATCCAGCGCGCGACCCTCGAGCTGCTCTGCGAGGAGGGGTTCGGTCAGACGCGGATCGATGCGGTCGCCGAGCGCGCGGGTGTCTCGCGCCCCACGATCTATCGCCGCTACGCCGATCGCGAAGCGTTGATCGAGGCGGCGGTCCTGGCGTGCTTCGAGGCAGACGTGCCCGTCGTGGCCGAGAGCGAGGACGCGCTCGCCGACCTGCACGCGCTCCTCGACAACACCATCGAGATGCTCGAGCGCACACCGATCGGGCCGGTCTTCCGCGCGATGATTCCGCACCTGCCGCGCCATCCCCGGTTGGGCCGGGTGGCGAACGCGCTCGGTCGCCAGCGGCGCACGCGACTCGCGCGGGCGCTCGAGCGCGCGATCGCGGCGGAGCAGGTGGCGCCTCCGCGTTCGGTCGACGCCGTGCTGGATGGACTGATCGGAGCGATCTACTTCCGCTACTTCATCACCGGAAGACGACTCGACCGGCGCTACGTGCGGAAGCTTCTGGACGGGCTCCTCTAGGACGCTGGCGTCGCGACGGCTCAGGCCCGGGCGAGCCAGCCCCGCCAGCCCATGCCCAGGTAGAAGAGTTCCCGGTCTCGAAAACCGGCTTCGTCGATCAGGGATTCGTCCCGCTCCGGCGTGACGAGGCCCGCGTTCGCGTCCAGAGCGGCTCGCGCGTTGGCGACGACCTCGGCGTCGACCCCCGAGGCGCGCGCGAACGCGGCGTAGCGGTCGAGCCGCCGTTCGAAGTCATCGCTCGCCCGGTCGAGACACTGGTCGACGAGAACGAAGGGGGCACCCGGTCGGAGGCGGCTGCGGGTGCCGCGAAGGATGGCGCTCTTCGTCCCATCGTCGGGAAGCAGGCCGAGCACGAGGACGCACGTGGCCGCGTCGAAGGGGCCGGGTGGTGCGTCTTCGACGGTTCCTTCGAGAAGCTCCACGCGCTCGGCGAGCTCAGCGCCGATGACCTCCTGCGCGAGGGCGAGCATCCGGGGCGCGGGATCCACACCGAGGAAGCGAAAACCGGGCTCCTGCTGCGCGAGGGCGCGGGTTTCCAGACCTCCGCCCGCACCGACGACGAGCACGTGGGCATCGGCCGGTGCGCGCTCGCGAAGCAGGACGCCGATCATCTGCAGCACACCGCTGTGTCCCGGCATGAAGGCGGGCGGGCCGTTCTCGAGGTAGCCCCGTACGAACGAGTCGTCCCCGAAATGGACTTGGAAGTCGGCCATGATTCCTCCCGGTGAGAGTGCGTTCGCTCGGAGGGTGCCAGAGCCGTGGGCCGAGTTCCGCGATGCAACACGTTCGCGTCAGAGGACCCCCAGCTGCTCCCGGAGGTCGGCCTTCATCCAATCGAGGAACGCGCGCAGCCGCGGGGTGAGCAAGCGGGCATGCGCATAGGCCAGCTGGACCGGAAGCGGCGGAAGCTCGAAGTCTTCGAGCACGACCTGGAGCTGGCCGCAGCGCAGCTCTGGCTCGACCTGGTAGGTGAGGAACTGGCCGTATCCGAGACCGGCCGTGCACCCGGCCACGGCGGCTGCCACCTGGTTGGTCGAGAAGCTGCCCGACACCGCGACGTCGATCGCCCCGGACCCGTCGCGCTCGCGGAAGTGCCAGATCTGACTCGGCGTGATGCCCGAGAACTGGACGCACGGCAGCTCTGCGAGTGCCTCGGGCCGCTCGGGCATGCCGGTTCGCGCGAGCAGCTCGGGACTCGCACACACGACGCGTCGCATGTCCCCGACGGGGATCGCGATCATCGTGGAATCGGCCAGGCGTGCGATGCGGACGGCGGCGTCGATCCCCTCGTCGACCAGGTCGACGACGCGGTCGAGGAGGATGCACTCGATCTGGACGGCGGAGTGCTGCTGCAGGAAGCGGGCAACCGCGGGCGCCACATGGCGCTGCCCGAAGAGAACCGGCGCGGTGATGCGCAACGGGCCCTGGGGTTCGCCGCGCACGTCCCCGACCAGCGCCTCGGCCTCATCGATGTCGGCGAGAATCCGCCGGCAGCGTTCGAGATAGACCCGCCCCTCTTCGGTCAGGGACATCCTGCGCGTCGTGCGCCGCAGCAGCGTGGCTCCGAGCTCCTGCTCCAGGTTGGAGAGGACCCTCACCATGGTGGGCAACGAGCGACCCCGGGCGTCGGCAGCGGCGGTGAGGCTGCCTCGATCGACGATCTCCACGAAGGACCGCATGGCCATGAGCTTGTCCATCGCCGAAGATTACTCTGAAAAATGGAGTAGTGATATCGGTTGGAGCCCATTTATCAGCTCGATGAAAAGAGAAATCCTCTCCTCGAACCCGGGCCATCCGGCCCCACTCCAGGAGGGATCCCATGAGCCAGCTGCCCCGAACCGCCGGTGTCCATCACGCCGGCCTCACGGTTCCCGATCTGGCAGCCGCTGCCGCCTTCTTCGAGAAGGCTCTCGGCTTCGAGCGGGTCGGCGAGGTCCCGGACTACCCGGCCGTCTTCGTGAGCGATGGCGCGGTGATGATCACCCTGTGGCAGGCCGAGAACGGGGCCGACGCGACCCCCTTCGATCGAAAACGGGGGATCGGGCTCCACCACCTGGCGTTGCGCGTCGACCCGAGCGCGCTCGACGGGCTGCACACGGATCTCGCCGCGCGGGAAGACGTGGCCGTGGAGTTCGCACCCGAGTCCCTCGGGACCGGCCCGACCCGCCACATGATGTGCCGCATCCCCGGTGGCATTCGCCTCGAGCTGATCGCTCCCGCAGGTTAGGAGAGCGCCATGACGGAAGTGTCTCCGTTCCACGCGGGCGAGCAGCAGATCCAGACGCAGCTCGGTGTCAGCGACATCGACCACTGGGCGCGCAAGGTGGTTCGGCCCTATCTACCCGAAGAGCACCGCGCGTTTCACGCGGCCCAGCCCTTCCTGGTGGCGGCGGCGCGCGATCGGCGCGGTCGCCCCTGGGCGACGCTCCTCGCGGGAGAGCCGGGCTTCGTGGCTTCGCCCGACGACCGGTCGCTGGCGATCGACGCCCGGCCCCCGCGTGGGGATGCCCTCGAAGACGCTCTGGTTCCCGGCGCGGATCTGGGCCTGCTGGGCATCGAGTTCGCGACCCGACGGCGGAATCGGCTGAACGGGCGCATCGCCGAGGCCGCACAGGCGCTCGTGTTCCGCGTGGATCAGAGCTTCGGCAACTGTCCCCAGTACATTCACGAGCGAAACTGGCAGCGGGTGTGCGAGGCCCCCGGCGACCCGCGACGAACGGACCGGCTCTCTCCGTCGCAGCAGCGCTGGATCCGGGAAGCGGACACGTTCTTCATTGCCAGCGGCTACCGCGGCGAGGGCGAGAGTCCGAGCTTCGGGATGGATGCGTCCCATCGCGGCGGCGAGCCCGGTTTCGTCGTCGTCGAAGACCCGACGTGTCTCGTGTTCCCCGACTACGCAGGCAACAACCACTTCAACACGCTCGGCAACCTGCTCCTCGATCCGCGCGCGGGTTTCCTGTTCGTCGACTTCACGTCGGGCAGCTTGCTGCAGATCACGGGACACACCCGGATCGACTGGGATTCGGACGACCTGGCACGGTTTCCGGGGGCGCGGCGGCTCGTCGCGCTCGACGTCGAAGAGGTCGTGGAACTGCCCCGCGCGATCCCCCTGCGCTTCGAGGCCAGCGCCGAAGCGGTTCGTTCGGTTCGCGTGGTCGAGAAGCGACGCGAGAGCGAGGACGTGACGTCGCTCGTCCTGGCCGCGCGCGATGGCGGGCCGCTGCCCCGCTTCGACGCGGGGCAACATCTGCCCGTCGAGCTCGAGGTGCCGGACACCACGGAATCCGTCCGTCGCACCTACTCGTTGTCGGGGGACCCGGCCGACCCGCACTATCGGATCACGGTCAAACGCGAGCCCCAGGGGCTGGCGTCGCGCTTCCTCCACGACCGGGTCGAGGAGGGCGACATCCTCTCCGTGCGAAAGCCCGCCGGCGACTTCCGGGTCGGCTGCACCGAGTGCCCGGTGGTGTTGGTGAGCGCCGGCGTCGGCGTGACGCCGATGGTCTCGATGCTCCAGGCACTGGCCAGCGAAGCCTCCGAGCGTCCCGTCTGGTTCGTTCATGGCGCGCGCGATGGAGACCACCACCCGCTGGCCGACGAGGTGCGCGACGTCGCGGCGCGGGCGATCGGCATCCGCGTCCACACGGCCTACAGCCGGCCTCGCCCGGAGGACACGGCACACGACAGCGTCGGGCGCGTCGATGCGGCGTTGCTCGCGCGTCTCGTCGATCGCCCGGACGCGCACTATTTCCTGTGCGGGCCGGTGGGCTTCCTCGCCGGGCTCCAGAGCGAGCTCGAGGCGCGGGGCGTTCCACGGGAGCACATCCACGCGGAGACGTTCGGCCCGGTCGGGTAGGGGGCGCGGGCGGCGCTCGGGCCCTCTCCCCGCCTCCAGATCGAGCGATGGCGCCGAGGACGGTATGCTGCGGCTCCGACCCCGCGCTCGGCGGGGCGCCGTTCGTCACCCCGTCCGCGGCACTCGAAGGGGTCCCGCCCCCCGAGTCCGCCATGCCCACCGAGGAGCCTCTGCCATGTCCGACGCATTCATCATCGACGCCTGCCGCACTCCCCGTGGCGTGGGGAAGCAGGGCAAGGGTGCGCTCGCGCATCTCCACCCCCAGCATCTCGGTTCGACCGTGCTGAGTGCCCTGCGGGAGCGCAATGGCCTCGACACCGCCGACGTCGACGACGTGGTGTGGGGGACGAGCTCACAGGTCTCCGAGCAGTCGGGGGACATCGGTCGCATGTCGGCGCTCGATGCCGGCTACGACGTCCAGGCCAGCGGGGTCACCCTGGACCGCTTCTGCGGCTCGGGTATCACCGCCTCCAACATCGCCGCGACGGCGGTGATGTCGGGGATGGAAGACCTGGTCATCGCGGGCGGCACCGAGATGATGTCGCTCCCCAAGAAGGGGATGATGCCGATGGGTGCCGGGAACAAGCACCTGCAGGAGATTCACCCGCAGTCCCACCAGGGCGTGTGCGCCGATGCGATCGCGACCCTCGAGGACATTCCGCGCGACGACCTCGACGCCCTGGCGGCCGAGTCCCAGCGCCGCGCGGCAGTTGCGATCGAAGAGGGGCGCTTCGACAAGAGCCTGGTCCCGGTGCACAACCTCGACGGCAGCGTGGCCCTCGACCGCGAGGAGTTCCCGCGCCCGGGCACGACCACCGAGTCGCTGGCGAAGCTCCCGCCGAGCTTCCCGGCGATCGCGGACTACCGGCATCAGGAAAACCCGACCTTCCGCGAACTCATCAACATGAAGTATCCGGATCTCGACATCCAGCACGTCCATCACGCAGGGAACTCGTCCGGCGTGGTCGATGGCTCGGCGGCGATCCTGTTCGCGAGCGAGCAGTACGCGAAGGACCACGGGCTGAAGCCGCGGGCCCGGGTCGTGGCGACGGGCAACATGGGCGACTGCCCGACCTTGATGCTCAACGCTCCGGTTCCGTCCACGAAGAAGATCCTGAAGCGGGCGGGCATGACCCTCGGCGACATCGACCTGATCGAGGTGAACGAGGCCTTCGCCGTCGTGGCCGAGAAGTTCCAGCGTGATCTCGATCTGGACCGCGACAAGGTGAACGTCAACGGCGGCGCGATGGCGCTCGGCCACCCGATCGGCGCGACCGGCGCGATCCTGATCGGCACGCTGCTCGATGAGCTCGAGCGACGCGACCAGCAGGTCGGGCTCGCCACGATGTGCGCGGGCGGTGGCATGGCCCCGGCCATCATCATCGAACGGGTCTAGTCGGCGCTCTCGGCCGGGGTCCGGATTCGGACCCCGGCTCCGGTACAGCCCGGCTATCCTGCGGGTGTCGGCGCGTAGGCGCGCCCCACGGATCGGATCCCGACCCGCCGGTCGCCCCGGCGGGAGGGCGAGGTTCCAGGCTGGCCGTCGAACGACATCCCGATCCCCTGCGCGGTCCCCTCGACCGGGTCGCCGCTATCGGTGTGCCGGTCGCAGCGGCGGGGACCGCCGTCCTGTTCGCCGTGCTCGCCGCGGGCCAGGAGTGGATCGGCGACCCCCGGCGTACCTGGGGAATGGAGGTGTCTCCGGGTTTCGTTGCGCTGTGGAGCGCGGTCGTGTGGTTGGCCGTCCGCGGGCGTCCGGTTTCGCATCGGATGGCCCATCCACTCTTGTTCTCGCTGTGTCTCGCGATCTCGCTGCACCACGGCTTCCATCAGTTCACGCTCGCGAAACCCGCATTGACGACGAATGCGGCGCTGACTGCGCTGGCATGCGCTTACTTCTTTACCGCGCGTGCGTGGTTCCTGGCGGCAATGGCGGTGTGTGTCCTGGGCTGGTTGCCCGGCGCAGCCTCGGGGGGACCCTTCGCCCCGGAGTGGAGGCATTGGACGGCGACCCTCGTGAGTGGCGTCCTGCTCGCCATCGCGAGTTTCGAAGCCAAGCGTCGCGCCTTGATTCGGGTCGAGTCTCTGCGGATGCTGGCGGAGAAGCGCGAGGTCGAGGCCGAACGCGCGCTCGCCCAGGCCGAGGCGGCGAACGCGGATCGCCTCGACATGGAGCAGGCCATGCACGAGGCCCAGCGTCGCGAGTCGCTGGGCCTGTTGGCCGGCGGGATCGCGCACGACTTCAACAACCTGTTGACCGTGATCGGCGGGAACGTCGAGCTGACCCGACTCGAGCCGGGGCTCCCCGCGTCCGTGCGGGAAAGCCTCGAGACGATCCGTTCGGCATCGGACCGCGCGGCCCAGCTCACGCGGCAGCTGCTGGTCTACTCCGGTCGTGCGAAGCCCATGATTACGGCAGTGGATCTCGGCGCCCGCATCGACGGCACTGTGGGCTTGTTCCGGTCCTTGCTCGGCCCGAACCTCGTCGTGGATCTGGCGGGGCCCACGCGACCGATCACGGTGCAAGCCGATGCGGCCTTGCTCGATCAGGTCCTGATCAACCTGATGCAGAACGCGATCGAGGCCTGCGCGGACGATGGAGGCAGGATCTGCGTCGGTTGGGGCCGGGAAGACGCCGAGAGCCCGGGCGTGCCGCGGGATCGCGTATTCATCGAGGTCTCCGACTCGGGCTGCGGCATGGACGAGTCGACACGACGCCGCATGTTCGAGCCCTTCTTCACCACGAAGAAGGAGGGCACGGGCCTCGGTCTCGCGGCCGTGAAGGGCATCGCCGAGGGCCACGGTGCGCGGATTCGGGTCGAGACGTCACCTGGAACCGGGACGCGGGTCCGTTTCGTCATGCCGGCCGGCGAGCGCAGTGGCTCCGAGTTGCTTCCCGACACGCCCCCCGCACCGCCCGTCGCGGGTCCGGTCCTGGTCGTCGACGATCAGGACGAGGTCCGCCGCGTTGCTCGCGGCTTCCTTTGCGCGGCCGGCTACGCGGTGCGCGAAGCGGCGGGAGACGAGGATGCCCTGGAGGCGTTGATCGGCGAGGGTGGGGCCGCCGGTGCCGCGGTCGTCGACCTCACGCTGCCGGGAGCATCGGGGTACGAGGTCGCCGCGGCGCTGCGACGGCGCGTTCCGGATCTGCCCATCGTGATCATGAGCGGCTTCGACCGGGAGGACGCGCATCCGTCTCCCGCCACGCGGGACGCCTTCCCCTACGTCCAGAAGCCCTTCAGCCAGTCCCAGCTGCTGGACGCACTCGGTCGGGCCGTGGACGACGTGGGCGGCGCTTCGGCGGACGCCTGAGTCTCGGCTTCACACCAGGCCTCGCATGCCCCTGCGGAGCTAGGCGCTCGGGCCGATCTTGTCGATCCGGCAGCGAATCTGCTTGTGGTGCGGGCAGCCCGTGAACGGGTCGCGGTCCTGGGCGTCGCTCAGGACGTTGATCGACACCCCCGACATGGCGAGCTCGCCGTCGCGGTCGCCATCCTGCGGGGTACTTCGGGATGGAGTAGGCCTTGTTGCAGACGTAGCCCGTCGTGCGCGCATGCCGATCGTCGGGACGGATCTTCGCGATCTTCCCTGCCTCGACGTCGAAGAGCAGTCCGCAGTTGTGGCCGCAGAGGTTGCACGCACCGGAGATCCCGGTGGCATCCAGGGGCAGGGGGGTGGCCGAGACGGATCGGTCGACGACGGTGGTCTGGGTCATGTCGAACTCCTGGCGCGGGTGAGCGCGCGCGGTGCTTGGCGGGCCGCTGCTAGAGCGCGGCGCCCACGGTGGTGCGGTGGAGCAGCCGATCGTGGCCCTCATAGCCGCCGGTGGCGCGGTGCAGAACGCTGCGATTGTCCCAGATGACCAGCATGCCGGGCTCCCACCGGTGTCGGTAGAGGAACTCTTCGCGGGTCTGCCAAGCGTGGAGCTCCTTCAACAGCGCCGTGGATTCTTCGGGGGCGACGCCTTCGAAGCCGATGATGTACGCCAGCGGAGCCCCGAAGATCCCGAGGCGGCCGGTCTCCGGGTGGGCGCGGACGAGCGGATGGGATCGCTCTTCGAGCGCTTCGTCCGAGGGCCGGATGTCCATGCTGCGTCCACCCGCCTGGTCGCCATCGCCGTAGATGCCGTCCTTCGCGTAGCCGAGCTTCGCCGAGTGGATCGCGATCTTGCCTTCGCAGCGCGCGCGCAGGGCATCGGGCATGTGCTCGAGCGCGAGATGCTGATTCGCGTAGAGCGTGTCGCCGCCCTCGGGCGGGATCGTGATGCCGAGCAGACAGGTGCCGATCGGCGGGTGTTCCTGGAAGCTCCAATCGGTGTGCCAGACCTCGGCGAAGATCTCGGTCTTCTCGTCGGCGTCGCGCTGGATCGCGGCGATGTGTTCCCGTCCAGGGATTGGTGCAAAGAAGGGATCGCGACCGAAAGGGCCGAAGTAGAGCGTGAAACGCTCGAGATCGTCGTCGCTCATCTGCTGCTTCGGGAAGACGAGCACGTGGTGTTCGAGCCAGGCCGCGCGCAGCGATGCGACGGTTTCCGGCGTGAGCGGGCGCGAGAGATCGACGCCCTCGACGATGGCGCCGCAGGCTTGTCCCGTCGGGGTGACGGTCGACGTCATGGGGTCCTCCTGGCGAACTCGGTGCGGATCATTCGCTCGATCGAGCGCCGCTGGGTCTCGACGAACGTGTTCTCGGGCGGCAGCAAGGCGCTGACCATCGCGGCCCCTTGCAGCGTGCTGATCAAGGCGTTCACCGCGCCGGCGTAGTTCTCGTGCTCCCGGGCGGTGTCGGGGAAGAGTTCCTTCGCGCCCTCGATGATCTCCGACCGGTGGTGCTCGATGATCGGAACCACCCGAAGCGCGAGGTCCGGATCGGTGCGCGCCGCGAGATACAGCTCGAAGGCGGCTTGCAGCTGGGGAGACGTGAACACGTCCCACAGATGGCGAAACACGGCGCCGGCCGCGTCCGTCCGTGCGTCGCGATCCCTGGCGAACGCCGTCGCGAAGTGCGCGCGAGCGTCGGCGAGGACCTGGAAGAGGGCCGCTTCGAGCAGGTCGAGCTTCGACGGGAAGTGCTTGTAGAGGGCGCCCTGGCTGACCGCCGCGGCGTCGGCGATGGCGGTGGTCGTGGCTCCGGCGTACCCGGACTGGGCGAGCACATCGATGCAGGCGCCGAGGAGACGAGCGCGCGTACGCTGGCTGCGGGCCTGGACCGGTCTCCGGGCGGCGGCGGGGGAGGTGTCGAGCGCTTCCATGCCCGCATCCTACGCCTTCCAAAAGAAAGTAACAAGTCGCTTTCTTTTGGAAGGCCAGAATTACCGGGCGAGAGCAGGGGGCCTCCCGCGGCCGCGCCGCGGGGGTTCGCGGCGGACCCGGGTCTACCCGATCGGCCCCATCATCACGCTCGCCAGCCTCTTGCGCTGATGCACGCCATCTCCGTAGAGCGCCTGATTGTGCAGGCTGCGCTTGAAGAAGATGTGCACGTCGCACTCCCAGGTGAAGCCGATACCGCCGTGGAGCTGCACCGACCGATCGGAGATGAACGCACCGGCGTCCGAGGCGGCGCTCTTCGCCATCCGCGCCGCCGTCTCGGCGTCGTCGGCGCCGCGGTCGATCTCACAAGCCGCGTGGTAGAGCAGCGAACGCGCCCGGTCGATCTCCACCATCGCGTTCACCAGCGGGTGTTTGACCGCCTGGAAGAAACCGATCTGGCGCTCGAACTGCTTGCGCTGCTTCGCGTACTCCACGGTCGTCTGGAGCTGCCACTCGCTGGTGCCGCAGAGGTCGGCGGAGACCAGCACGAGCAGCGCCGGCCACGCGCGCTGGAGCGCGGGCAGGGCCGAGCGCGAGATGATGGCGTCGGGGCCGACTCGCACGTTCGCGAAGCGCAGCGTGGCCTGATCGCGCGTCAGGTCGTGGATGTGATCGGCGCGGATCTCGAGGCCCGTGGCGTCCGGGGCGACCTTGCAGAGCACCACGTCGTCCCCGAGTCGGGCCGTCGCGAGAAGGCAATCGGCCTTGAGCGCGTCCTGAACGAAACACGCGGTGCCGTCGAGGACAAGATCGTCGCCCTCGTCTCGTGCCGAGAGAGCCGGTGCGCCCGGGTCCCAGGCGCCGCGTTCGCCCGTGATCGCGAGCGTCGCCGTCGCGCCCTCCGCAATGCGTGTGAGCTGTGCCTTCGCGACGTCGCTACCCGCCTCGCGGAGGACCCAGCTCGCGGCCAACGTGGATACGAGTGGGGAGGGGAGGGCGTGGCGCCCGACCTCTTCGACGACTCCCGCGATGCCCACGAGAGAGACACCTGCGCCGCCGTCTTCGCTGTCCACCGCCAGCCCAGTCCAGCCGAGCTCGACGATCTCCTTCCACAGACCGGCATCCCAGCGCGGGGCCTGGCCCTCGTCGTAGATGGGCTCGGGCGCCTCTGCGACCAGGCCGCGCAGGGTCTCGACGGGGAGGCGTTCGTCCAGGAACTGGCGCGCCATGTCGCGTAGCAGCGTCTCGTCTTCTCCGAAGCCGAAGTTCCTCGGGGCAGCGTTCTTCGTGGCCATGGGGTCCCTTTCGCCTACTTCGACTTCGGCAGGCCGAGCACGCGCTCGCCCAGGATGTTCCGCTGGATCTCGTTGGTGCCGGCCGCGATCGTGTGCCCGTAGGAGTTCATGTAGGCGAGAGGCCAGTAGCCCTCACTCGGCGCCTTCTCGTCCAGCTTGTAGAGCGTCGAGTGGGCGCCGGCGATCTCGACGCCGAGCCGCGCGTTGTCCTGGACGAACTCGCTCGAGGTCAGCTTCTGTTGGAGGGGGAGGCGCATCGGGTGGTCGCAGAGCGCCGGAACCCGGGCGCGACGACCGTTCTGCTTCATGCCCTCGGCGACGATCGCGCGCTGCATGATCGCGTCGCGGGTCACCGGGTCGTCCGCGGCGCACTCGCCGTCGCGCCAGGTATCGCGCGCCAGGTCGATCAGGCGCTGGGTCGGATGGGGACCGTCGCCACCGCCGCTCCCCGCGCTCTCCGCGGCGCCGCGCTCGTAGGTGAGGGTGGTCATCGCCACCGTCCAGCCCTTGCCGACTTCGTCGAGGCGGTAGGCATCGGGCACGCGCGCGTCTTCGAAGAGCACCTCGTTGAAGCCCGCCTCGCCCGTGATCTTGACGAGCGGTCGGACGGTGACGCCCGCGTGTCCCTCGATCGGGCAGAGGAAATAGGTGAGACCGTCGTATTTGTGGTCCTTGCTCGTGCGGGTGATCAGGATCATCCACTTCGCGAAGTGGCCGAGGCTCGTCCAGACCTTGTGGCCGTTGACGATCCAGTCGTCGCCGTCGCGAACGGCGCTGGTCTGTTGGTTGGCCATGTCCGAGCCCGCACCCGGCTCGGAGAAGCCCTGGCACCAGATCTCGTCACCGGACAGGCAGCCCGGGACGAACTTCTTCTTCTGTTGGTCCGTGCCATGCACGAGGATCGTCGGTGCCGCCATGTTGAGTCCGACGATGTTGATCAGGAACGGGACGCGGGCGCGGCCCATCTCCAGGTTGGCGATGCGCTGGAAGCCCTCGTGTCCACCTCCGCCGTACTCCGTGGGATAGTCGGCGCCGACCAGGCCCGCGTCGTAGCACTTGCGCTGCCAGGCCTGGAGGTAGTCGCGCTGCCCCGTCGTCATCACCTCGATCGGGGTGATCGGCAGGCGCTCGGGCGCGGGCGGCGGCGCGTTCTCGGCCAGCCAGCGCCGGGCGTACTCCTGGAATTCCTGCTGCTCGGGGGTGAGGACGGCGGCGCTCACGGGAACCTCCTTCTGGGAATTGGGCAGGGTAGGGCATGCGCAGGGACCCGACGAAGCCGCAGCCGCGCGGTCATGCGGCGCCCGCGTCTTCGAGGACCATCTCCGTCGCGCGGCCGAGCACGTCGAGGCGCCCAGTCCCATCTCGCGCGATCGGGTGGAGCATCAAGAGGTCGATGCCGACCTCGGCGTAGCGCCGCAGACGAGTGCGCACCGCCGCTTCGTCGCCGAGGATCGCGGTCTGCATCACCATCGCGTCGGGGACCGCCGCGACGGCCTCGGGCCGCTTCTGCTGCAGCCAGAGGTCGCGTACCTCGCGGCACGCGTCTTCGAATCCACCCCGCGCGTAGGCGTCGTTGTAGAAGTTCATGGTAGGCGAGCCCATGGCCGACAGCTGGAAGGCCAACTGGTTCTTCAGCACGGGAAAGAGCTTCTCCGGATCGCCCGTGATCGCGATCGGTGCGTCGACGCAGAGGGTGAGGTCGTCGAGGCGGCGCCCCGCCTTCTCGGCGCCCTTCCGCAGATAGGCGAAGTGGGCGTCGGCGGCGTCCGGCGTAAACGAGGTGCCGAGCCAGCCGTCCGCGATGGCGCCGGTCATCTCGAGCGCGCGCGGCGCAAGGGTCGCGAGAAAGATCGGGATCCGTGCGGGCGGCTGGGAGATGCGCAGTGCCTTCCCCGGTCCGCCCGGGAGCGGAAGCTTCACCGTCTTCCCGTCGTAGGCGAGCTTCTCGCCGGTGCACGCGAGTCGGATGATCTCGACGATCTCGCGCATGCGCGTCGCGGGTCGGTCGAACGACTGGCCATGCAGTCCCTCGACGACCTGGGGCCCCGAGTTGCCGAGCCCGAGCAGGAAACGACCGTTCGTCACCGTGTCCATCGAGAGCGCGGTCATGGCGGTGGCTGCGGGAGTGCGCGCGCAGAGCTGCATGATGCCGGTGCCGAGCTTCAGTCGTTCGGTCCGCGCCGCGAGGAACGCGATCGGGGCGATCGCATCCATGCCCCAGGCCTCGGCACTCCAGGCGGAGTCGACCCCGAACTTCTCGGCTTCGGTGGCGAGTTCGAGCATCGCCTCGAACTGCTCGCGGCCGCCGGTGGTCGGGCCGCCCACACGAATCGCGGTCTTCATCGGCACGGCCTCTGGTTGCGGATGTCAGCCGTCATCTTCCGATCCCCCTTGCTGTGCGAAGAGCCCGCGCAGCTGCTCTGCATGGGATCGGTCGCGTTCTTCGAGCGCTTCGATCTCCGCAGCCGGGACGCCGATGCCTTCGAGCACGCTGCGGGTATCGGCACCGATCAAGGGCGCCGGGCGCGACGGGAAAACGCCGGATCGGACGTCCTGCCCCTCGAACTCGACGGCGGGTCGCGCCATGCGCAGGGGGCCAGCGGTCGGATGTTTCGATTCGGCCAGTGACCGTCGGTGGAGCACCTGTTCGTCCTCGTGAACGTCGTCGAGGGAGTTCACGCGTGCGACCGGGATTCCCATCGCATCGAGGGTCTCGCAGACCTCGGCGGTGGTCACATCGGCGAGCAGGGCGTTGATGGCCGACCGGAACGCGTCGCGCCGCGCAAGGCGGGCGGGCAGCGTCGCGAAGCGCGGGTCCTTGTGAAGCTCGCTGCCCCGCCAGACGCAGAAGAGTTCGAAGAGCTCGTCGGCGAGAAGGATCACCTGAATCGGGCCGTCTTTCGCTTCGAAGATCTGGAAGTAGTCCGCAAGGTCGGTCGGGTCCTGAGCGTCGCCGCCGAGGAAGGTGCGCGCCCACATGACGTCGGGCCAGTTGAACTGCAGTGCGGCATCCAGCATCGAGACGGGCAGGTGTTGACCCCGGCCCGTCTTCTCCCGTTGAAGCAAGGCCGCGGTCACGGCCTGTGCGGCGGTGAGTCCGGTCACCTTGTCGTACAAGATCATGCGGATGAGCTCGGGGGCCTCCTCGCCCTGCAAGGCGGCCGCGCCGCTCGTCGCCTGGATGAGCGGGTCGAAGACACGGCGGTTCTGATAGGGGCCATCGGGCCCGTAACCCGTCATCGACGCATACACGAGGCGCGGGTTGCGAGTCGACAAGGTGTCCCAGCCGAGCCCGAGCGCCTCCATCTTCCCGGGGCGATAGTTCTCCACCAGCGCGTCGGCGGTGTCCACGAGCGACAGGAAGATCTCCCTCTGCCGCTCGTCCTTCAGGTCCAGGCTCACCGACCGCTTGTTGCGATTCAGCACGGCGAACATCGCCGAGATGTCGCCGCGGCGGTTTCCCAGATAGCGCGCCGGGTCGCCGACGCGGGGCGGCTCGATCTTGATGACCTCTGCGCCTTGGTCGGCCAGCAACATGGCGGCCATCGGCCCGGCGACGGTCGTAGTCAGTTCGAGGACACGGGTACCAGCGAGCGGTCCGGGCATCAGGCGTCCCTTTCTGAGCTCGGGGAGGGGGCGATGGCCCGCCTCGCGCCCGAGGGATCGTTGCCGCCCAGTGTCGACGAGAGCGCTCCTCGGGTCGAGCCGGTTCTCAGAAGACCCGGAACCGTCGACCGCGCGGCTCGGGCACGATCGCGCGCTCGGGCAGCGTGCAGATCCGCTTCATCCGCGTCTTGCTGCCGTCGACGTACTCCCAGATCAGCTGGTCTCCTTCGAGATACCGCCGCACGACGACGGGTCCCCAGCCGAGGACGTGGAAGTCGAGGACGCCGTCGTTCCAGACCATGCTGGCGGAGGTGCGGGGGCAGAACTCGCGCTCGCCGATCGTGAACAGGACCGCGCCTTCCGTGTCGTTGGTGGTCTCGCCGCCGCTGCTGTTCGGCCCGGAGTCGTGAATGATGCCCGACGACGTGACGACGACGCGGCGACCGCACTGCTCGACGCGCTCGATGTGGCCCACATGGCCGCCTTCCACGCCTTCCCACAAGCCGCGAATGTCGGACGCTGCAGTCGGAAGCGGCTCGGTGCACGCGGCCAGGATCGGCAGGGGGAAGTGATCGTACGCGCAGCCCGGGGTGTTGCCCTTGGGAATCTCGGCGGCGCTCTTCCCGCTCCCGTCGAGCTGGGGCAGGTCGCAGTAGTCGATCTGGCTGCCATCGCCGGCCAGGGTGGCGGGGTCGGTCGCCACCGGAGGTCGGCTCGAAAGGAACACCAGCCAGAACGCCACGAGGAAGAGGCCTCCGACGCCGAGGGCGACGCCCAGCAGGAGGCGTTTCATCGCGGGGCTCCGGGCGAGAGGCTCATCACGCTCCGGCCGATCCTTGGATCCGAATGTTGAGCTGACCCGCCAGCCCGGCGTCGCGGTGGACGTGGACTTCCTGGTACTCGGGCGACTGCATCATCTGCTGGAACGCTTCGTTCGACGGGTACTCGACCAACGCGATCATGTCCCACAGCTCCTCGACCTCGCCGAGCATCAAGCCGGTGACCACCCCGCCGTAGATCTGTCGGCCGCCGTGCTTCTCGACCAGCTTCACGACTTCGGCGGCGTAGGCCATGTACGCCTCGGTGCCCGAGAGAGTGGTCTCGCGGCCGTCGGCGTACTCCGCCTTCTCCTTGAACTTGAGCATGTTGACCATCACGAACGCGCCGCTCGGCGCGCCCGGACCGAAGAACTCTTGCAGGCGCTCCATGCTCGGCACGACCTGGTTCTCGACGTTCATGAGCGGATCCTTTCTCTGGCGTTTGGGGAATCGAGGGTGGCAAGCAGCGCCCGCGCCGCGCGGCGCAGGGTCGCTTCGGCACGCGAGCGCGAGAGGCGTTGCGCGGAGCGCAGTCGATCCCAGGCCTCGGACGACGTGACGAGATCGAGCGCTTCGAGCGCGTCGGACGGGGCGTCGCGCAGCTCGGGGAACCAGGCGAGCAGCCGCTTGCGCGTCTGCTGCACGAGGGCGCGTTGCTGCGAGGCGAGAAACTCGGACCGGTGCACCTTGCGTTGGGTCGCGCGCAGGTACGGAGCCACGCGCTCGAACAAGGCCGCGCGCTCGGCCACCATGCCGTCGACGCGTTCCGCGAGCGGGGCGTCAGCGGGGGGAGGATCGCCGAGCAGGGGCGCGAGTTCCCGGTGGATTCGCTCGTTCACCGTCGCGTAGAGCGCGTCCATGTCCGAGAAGAGTCGGAAAACGGTCCGGATGCCCAGCCCGGCACGCTCGGCGACGCTGCGCGCCGAGGGCGAGACATCCCCTTCACCGATCAACTCGAAGAGGGCATCCGCGATGCGTTGGCGACTCTGTACGGAACGCAGGCGGCGCCCGTCCGTCGAAGCGTCGCCGCTCGCGGAAGCTTGGGTGGCGCGACTCACGTCGGCTGCCTCACCGACGGCTTCGCCCGGCGTGGGGCGAGTGCCGCGACAGAGCGCGGTTTCGGTCGCTCGACGCGGTCGCTGCACGCAGATGTGAAGCAGAGTCGGCTCGGTGAGGAGGGCACGGGGGTCCTTGCTGCGGTCGAATCGATTGTGTCACAATCTATGCCATAAGATTTCGAGCGCAAGCGATGCGCGATCGATCGGTGGAGCGAGAGCAGCCAGGACCATGTCTCAGAAGTTCGAAGACCAGGGCGGCTTCGCCACCTCGAACCCGCCCGCTCCCGTGCGCTGGATCAGCTCGAAGGTGATGAGCTGGCTAATCTCGCAGTCCGTAGTCGACGGACGGCGGCGCCGCGCCGAGCGCGCGCGCAAGCGACGCGGCGAACCGCACCGCATCGAGTACTTTCACCAGGTCGAGGACGCCTACAGCCACCTCGCGGCCCAGCTGCTGCGGCCACTCCTGGAGCGCTACGACGTCGAGCTGGTGCCCCACCTCGTGACGGTCGAGCGCGACGCCAACCTTCCCGAGCCCGAGCTGTTGCCGAAGCTCGCGCGTCACGAGGCGGCGAAGCTCGCGCCCTACTATGGGCTGCGTTTCGCGGCGGATGCGGGCGCGCCGGGTGCGGAACGTGTCCAGCAGGCGCGCGCGATCCTCGCCGAGGTGGCCCCGAGTGAGTTCCCGGAGGCGGCGGTCGCCGTGGGCGACGCGCTCTGGCAGGGGAGCGAATCCGAACTGGCGGCCCTCGCCCAGCGCTGGGGCGCCGCCGACGTGAACGGGGTCGCGCGCGCGCTGGAGCAGGGCGGCGAGCGGCGCGCGGCGGCCGGACACTACTCGGGCGGGATGTTCCTGCACAACGGCGAGTGGTACTGGGGCGCCGACCGGATGTACCTCCTCGAAGAGCGACTGGCAGCGTTGGGCGCTCGCCGGCCCGGGGTCTCCGGTGACGTGTGTGCCCGTCCGGAGATCGCGCTCGGACCCCTGCGCGATGACGGCTCTCTCACCCTCGAGATCTACCCCTCGCTTCGCAGCCCGTATACGGCCGTCATCTTCGATGCCGCGGTCGAGCTGGTTCGCGAGACCGGCGTGCGAAGCGTGACGCGACCCGTGCTGCCCATGGTCATGCGCGGTGTGCCGGCTACGCGGCAGAAGGGCGTCTACATCTTCACCGACGCGGCTCGTGAAGCGGCGGCGCTCGGTCGAGACTTCGGCCCCGTCTACGATCCGATCGGTGACCCGGTCCGACGCGCCTACTCGCTCTGGCCGTGGGCCTGCGCCCAAGGACGCGGCGACGCGCTCCTGCAGAGCTTCTTGCAGCGCGCCTTCTACGAGGGCGTGAACACGGGGAGCGACAAGGGCCTGCGCCGGGTGGTCGAGGCAGCCGGCCTTCCGTGGTCCGAGGCGGAACCGATCGTCGGCAACGACGATTGGGAAGCAGAGATCGAGGCGAACCGGCTCGCCATGCTCGAGATGGGCTGTTGGGGCGTGCCGAGCTTCCGGCTGTTGGATCGGGCCGGCAACGAAGTGCTCGCGGTCTGGGGGCAGGATCGCCTCTGGCTCGTGGCCCTCGAGATTCAGCGACTCCTCGCGGCCGGCGGAGTCGACGACACGAAGCCGGCGGCCTCGACGCGCGCGTAGAGCCGCTCGAACGAGTCAGCCGTCGCTGCCCAGGAATGGAAGAGGCCCGGGCAGCGCAGCCGCCCGGGCCTCGGTTGGATCCTCGCGTGAGGAAGCGTGTCCGCTCCCTACTTGCGGCGTCGCGCCGCCAGATGGATCGCGATCACGCCGAGGACGCCCACCGCGAGCAGGGCCGTCGGGCCGGGCTCGGGCAGGAACTCGAAGCGCGTCGTGCTCGTACCGCCGAAGTACAGATTGGCGGAACCGCCCAGGAACGGGATCAGGTTCGCCGCGAACGGCGTCACGAGCAGCAGGGTGCCCATACTCGAGGACGGGCCCGTGCGGTTGTCGCCACCCGTCTGGCTGCGGATCGTGATGAACTGACCGCCGTTGTCCTCGGCCTTCACCATGCCCGTCGTGAAACGGGCCTGCCAGAGGCGCAGGGTGACCGGTGCCACGCCCATCGTCGCCAGGTTCGTGAAGAGCCCGGACTGGGTCACGAGCTGGGTGTTCACCGGGTCGTTGTGCCCGACCTTGCGCGGACCGGAGAGCCAGTAGCCCGAGATCACGACGCCGGGCGCCGCATTCACGGCCAGGTTCACGCGGCCCCCGCCCGAGGCGCGCCAGCCACCACCGAAGGTGTTGACGCCGGCAGTGCCCATGATCGTCTGCATCGGCGTTCCGAGAACCGTCGGGACCATGAACGTGAAGTTGCCGCCACCGCCGCCCGCGCGGAGGTGATGCGACTCGAGCCCCATGGTCGTGACCATGAAGTTCATCTTGCCCATCGCCGTCGTCGTGGTCGTGACCGCGTTGTCGGCCGGAGCCGTCAGCCGGGCGAAACCCGTGCGGCCCGCGAGGATCGCCGGCAGGAACGCCGTCGGGAACGCGAGGAAGCAGGTGCTCGACGCGTACTGCGGCAGACCGTTGACGCCCGCGTTACCGGGGCGAGCCATGATCGTCATGTTCCCCGTCGTGGGACCCGGATCCCCGTACTGGAACGGGCGAACCGCCATCAGCGAACGCGGCGCGACCGTGCCGACCTCCGCGAAGCCGTGGCCCGGGAGCGACGCATTCAGGTGCGGCTGCAACCCCATGTTGCAACCGGGGATTCCATTCGGAGACACATCGACGGTGGCCGGGTTGCCGCCGTCGCCGATGCCAGCGGTGGAGGTGGAGTCGAACTCGACGATCACCGCGGCCGCCGGAAGTGCTGCCGCGATCAGTAAGGTGGAAGCGAGCAAGAGGCTCACTCTCGCCACGGATCTCCGGATCTTCATATGGGTTCTCCTATCAGGGTCGTTGGATTCACGATCCCGTGTCGCACCTCGACACGGTCGTCTTCGCGAGCACTCCGTTGGCTGAGGGGGCCGCAGGGGCGTTCGCTGGCTTGCGCACGTTCTGGCACATGACCTCCAATGGTGTCG
Source organism: Myxococcota bacterium (assembly GCA_039030075.1). NCBI lineage: Bacteria > Pseudomonadati > Myxococcota > Myxococcota bacterium. Next base: position 45,351 of record JBCCEW010000020.1, read on the forward strand.
GAGGAGCGCTGGGGTGTCCCCGGCCCCTCCTCCGGCTCCTAGTTGGACCAGTAGATGTATTCGTCGCCCTCGGCGTCGGGGTGGGTCAGATCCTTGTCGATGTTGACCGGCATCGAGAGCTGACTCGCCCAGGCCGGCGGGGCCTGCTCGGCGTTGTGTGCCGCGAGCGCCGCTTCGAGCTCGGCCAGCTTCTCAGGCCGCCTCACCGAGAGGTCGCGCTGCTCGTTGGGGTCCTGAGCCAGGTCGAAGAGCCAGCGGCGGCCCGGCGGATCGCTGACGTTCAGCTTCCAACCGTCGACGATCGCCGACTGGGAGGCGCCGCTACGCCAGAAGAGGGCCCGGTGGGGGACGCCCTCGGCCTCGCCCGTGGCGTAGGGGACCAGGTCGACGCCGTCGACCTGGCGGTCGCGCGGCAACGGCGCGCCTCCGGCGGCGGCCGCCGTCGCGTACATGTCGAAGTGGTGCACGGGCGCGTCGATCTCGGTGCCCGGGGCGATCCGGGCCGGCCACTTCGCGAAGAAGGGCACGTGGATCCCGCCCTCGAAGAGCGTGATCTTCCAGCCCCGGTAGGGGGCATTGACGTCGGGCAGCCCGATGTAGCCCGCTCCGCCGTTGTCCGACGTGAAGAGCACCAGCGTGTTCTCGGTCTGGCCGGTTCGCTCGAGGGCGTCCAGCACCTGACCGACGCCGCGATCGAGGCTTCGGATCATCGCCGCGTAGACCCGCTCGCGGTGGAGCTCGATATGGGAGAGGGCCTCGTAGTCTTCGCGCGTCGCCTGCAGAGGCGTGTGCGGCGCCCAATGGGCGAGATACAGGAAGAAGGGCCGCTCCTGGTTGGCCTCGATCACCTCGACGGCCTGCTCGGTGTAGTAGTCGGTCAGGTAGCCGCCCGGCTCGAAGGCCTCGCCTCCGTTGAAGGAGGCCGCGAAGCGCATGGCCGCCCACAGGAACCGGTCGATCGGGTCGAAGTCTTGTTTCGCGTTGACGACTCCGGGGTGATCCTCCGGGAGGTAGAGGCCGCTCGCCATGTAGAGGCTCTCGTGGAAGCCCTGGTCGTGGGGGGCCATCCCGTTCGCGGTACCGAGGTGCCACTTGCCGATGTGGACGTTGTGGTAGCCCTGCTCGGCGAGCAGCTCCGCGATCGAGATCTCCGAGGCGGGCATGCCCATGTCCTCGAAGTCCAGCACCTCGGCGTTCTCGTGGATGACACGCTCACGAATCCGTCCTTCGGCGGGCGACAGGCGGGGCACGAGCTGCATCATGCCCGGCGGCGTCGGCGTGAACTCGAAGCCGAAGCGCGTGCCGTAGCGGCCCGACATGATTGCGGCGCGCGACGGCGCACACGTGCCGTTTGCCGCGTAGCCATTCGTGAAGTTCACGCCCGCCGCCGCGATCGAATCGATGTGTGGCGTGGGGACCGTCCCGCCGGCGACGCCGCCCCCACCGAAGGTGAGATCGTTCCAACCCAGGTCGTCGGCCAGGATCAATACGATGTTCGGCGGACGCTCCGCCTTGGGGCGCCCGGTCGGGTCGGCGCCCGTCGACCAGGCGACGTCCTGGTGAGGGCCGACCGGCGTGCGCACGGCCATCAGCAGTTTCACTGCCGAAAGCGCGATCTCGAGCCGGAACGGGAAGAGGGCGGCGCCCGCGAGGAACAGGGCACCCAACACCAGCGCGACGCGTTTCATCGGTCTCCCACTCCCTCGGGATCGGACGGGATTGCCTCGGGATCGGACGGAATCGGATCCTTGGCCAACCCGGCGCTCTGCTCTATCGTCACTCGGAGTGACAATACACGATTCCGGGCGCGAGGTGAAGGACGGTCGCCATGCCCGCTCGCAGCGCACGCGCGCGGCGGTGGCCGAGGCGATGCTGGATTGCCTGCAGGCCGGCCTGCTCCGCCCGTCGGCCGCGGAAGTCGCGGAACGCGCGGGCGTCTCGAAGCGCGCGGTCTTTCGACACTTCGACAACATGGAGGCCCTCCTCCAGGAGATCGCGACGCTCCAGACCGCCCGCGTGATCGCCCAGCTGCCCCGGGTCGCGACCGACGGCCCGCTCGACGTCCGGATCGCGTCGCTGGTTCGAAACTCGGCCGAGCGAAACGAGATCATCGCGCCGGTGCGTCGCGCCGCCCTGCTCATGGAGCCCTTCTCCGAGGTGATTCAGCACGGCCACAAAGAGGTCCGAGACCAGGTTCGCCGGCAGGTGCGGGTGGTGTTCGCCGACGAACTCGCTGCGCTCGAGGAGGCCGATCGCCGCGCGCGGGTCGCCACCCTGCGCGCGTTGCTCTCGTTCCACTACTGGGACGAGCTGCGGCGTCGCGAACGGCTGTCGAGCGGTGCAGCGCGGCGCCTGCTCGAGGACGCGATCCGGACCTTGCTGCAGCCGTAGCGCACCGCGGGTGTATCCGGGTTGACATCTTCCCGTCCACGAACCGCCTAGGCTGCAACCTGGGTCAGGGAATCACGGTTTCCGCAATGCGGCGGCTTCAGGGCTCCATACCTCGGGTGGAGAGGGCCGGCGAGTATGCGGGAGGCCCGTGGCTCTGCCGACGGGTCGTTGTTTCGACGGGACGGGCGACGTGTGGGGCGCCACCTACGCGTGCGAGGCATCGCGGTTCTAGGACGAGCGCGCGCAGCCGTCGCAGCCCGTTCCGTCGAGCAACATCGGTTGGGTCGACTTGCCGGCGGGTCGCCTCAGGCGGACGCCGCCTCGGCGACCATCTTGCGCGCCACCCGCTCGGCGATCATCACGCAGCCCAGATAGGTGTTGCCCGACGGGATCGTCGGCATCACGGAGGCGTCGCAGACGCGCAGGCCTGGGATGCCGTGCACCCGGCAGTCCGCGTCGAGGACCGTGCCCATCGGGCACGTGCTGGTCATGTGGGCGTAGCTGATCGTGAGTTGCTCGAGCGCCGTCGCGACGGCGTCGGGCGCGCGCAGGTCGTGCGGCACGACGGGTTCGCAGCCAAGGCTGCGCGCGGCGCTGGACTGCTCCCAGGCCGCGATCCGCGCGAAGGCATGCCCCAGTCGCGCGGGCGTGTCCTCGGGGAGGGGAGGGGCTTCCACGGCAGGGCCCGCTTCGAGGGACTCGCCCAGTCGCACGCTGCCGCGGTTGCTCGAGCGCATCGAGAAGACGGCCAGCATGAAGGTGGTGTCATCCTCGCCCGGCGGCGGCGCGATCGGGAAGGCGTGGTAGTCGACGTCCTTTCCGTTCGAGGCGCCCACCATCACCGCCTGGGCCGGGCCTCCGACACCGCCGCGTGGGCCCGGGTGCCGGTACAGGATCCCGGGGCCGAGGTGGTCGCTCATCGTGCGGCCGACGGGCAGGTCGGCGCGCACCGCGAGGCCGTGGTCGGCCAGGTGATCGGCGGGGCCGATGCCCGATTGCAGCAAGAGAAAGGGCGTGAACAGCGCACCGGCGGCCAGCACGACTTCGTCGGCTTCGAGGGTCTCGCCGGTCGCGAGGGTGACGCCTCCCACGCGGACTCCGTCGAAGACGAGGGCGCGGACCTCGGCCTGTGTGCGCAGCGTGAAGTTGTCCCGCGCGCGCACCTTCTCGTCGAGGTAGGCGAGGCTGGTCGTCACGCGCCGCGCGTTCTCGTCGATCGTCACGGGGAAGAACCCGATCCCGGGCAGCTGCGCCGGATCCTGGATGTCGGCGACCGCCGGCTCGCCAACCTCGAGCATGCCTTCGTAGTACGCACGCTGGGCGTGGCCGAGTTCGTCCATGCGCCAGCGCCGAACGGGCAGAGGGCCCGCGTCGCCGTGGATGGGCGAGGCGCCGAAGTCGAGGTCGCGCTCGGCGGCGATGAAGGTGCTCTCCACGTCTGCCCAGCCCCAGCCTTCGAGGCCCGCCGCCTCCCACGCGTCGTAGTCGGGCGGCAGTCCGCGCAGCGTGGCCAGGCCATTGATTGCAGAACAGCCACCGAGGAGGCGTCCTTGTTGCATCGGAATCGCCCCGGTCTCCGTGGCCATCACGGTCAACGCGATCGGCGCGGCTCCCTGCCAGAGGTTGGGGGCCTCGGCTGGCGTGAGAATGGCGTCGTCGTAGGCATCGTGGTCGGGCCCGGCTTCGAGCAGGGTGACCGAGAGCGACGGTGTCTCGCTCAGTCGCGCGGCCAGGACGGCACCGGCGGTCCCGCCGCCAACGATGATGATCCGCTTCGCTTCGGAATCCATGGGTTCCTCGTCGCCGCCCGATGGGCGGCTGGGCACTACGCCGCGGAGGCGTCGCTCCTGGGATCCAAGCGGTAGACCTGGATGTTGCGTTCGGTCTTGGCGCGATACTTCGCGTAGTTCGGAATGTTGAGGCAGAGCCGCTCCCAGACGACTTCCTTCGCGTCATCGGAAAGTCGCGCCGCGTACACGGGGGTGGCCTGGTCGCCCAGATGCATCACGGCCTCGGGATTGGCCTGCAGGTTGTAGGACCACGCGGGATGGTGTTCACCGCCGAAGTTGCTGGCGACCACGTAGACGGCGCCGTCGACCTCGGTGTAGGCGAGCTGGGCGTCGCGTTGCTCGCCCGACTTGCGGCCGCGGGTGGTCAGGACCAACTGGGGGACCACCACCGGTCCCGACGTGGTGAGCCGCCCCCCCGTCTTCTTGTAGATCCAGGGGTCGAACCGAGCGGCGACCGCCTTCGACAGCCAGACGCCGATGGGGGTGGTCGCGAGCCACAACTGAAAGTGTTTCATGCTCGCCATGGGGCTCCGTTGCTGTCAGGCGGGCTCGTTCGCGAGCCCGACGTTCTGGAAGCGGGCGTTGACTTCGCGCACGGCCGGCACCGCTTTCCACAGCCACGCGCCGAAGACCAGGGCCACGAGCCAGGTCGGTAGGAAGAACGCGGCGGCAACCCACGCCGCCGCGAAGCCAAGGAGGCGCAACGCCGCGACACGGATGCGCTGGTTGGGCGTGCTCCCCTCGGAGCGCTGCTCGAAGGGGACGGGTCGCAGGAACCAGCCGTTCGCCAGCAGCAGCATCACGAACAGCGGCCACGGCGCCGGCGTGGCGTCGAGCTCGGGGTCGGCATCCAGCGGCGCGTCGGTCGTGTCCCCGTCCTCCCCCGCCGTTCGAACGCGTCGCCAGACGTAGGCCGGGGTGGGGCGCGCGATCGCGCCGCCGATGTTCTGGCGGCTCGGCCGGGAGCGCCAGCGGTAGAGCACGCGACCCTCGCGGGAGAGCACCAGTACGCCGGGCTGGAAATAGCCCTTGGGGTGGGAGACCCAGTCGGCGGCGATCCACGCACTCCCCTCGCGTTCGTCGCCCCAATCGGCGGTGAAGAGCGAGAGCCAACCGCGCTGCGCGCACGCGCCCGCGATCTCCTGATGCGGGTCGCCGACGTGCACGAGACCCGTCTCCCAGTCGTCCTGGGCGTTGCGCGCAAGCGTCTGGGGTTCGCTCGTGACGGCGTAGACTTCGCCGCCGGCCGCGCGGATCTCGTCGAGCACGCCTTCCTTCACGTAGCCGCGCAACTCGCGGCGACAGGGCGGTCACCAGAAGCCGCGGTAGAAGAGCACCACCGTGAACGCGTGCTGGGGCACGGTCTTCTCGAGCCAATCGGACCGCACGCCCGCCGGCGGATCGAGGAGGGGCGCCGGGGAGCCGTCTTCGGGGGCCGCGTCGTCCAGATTTGCCGGGTCGTCCAGATGCGCCACGTCGAAACCCGCGGGCGCAGACGAGATCGAGAAGCGTTCGCGCAGACAGACGTCCTGGCCGTCCTCTTCTCCGCACAGGATCAGCTGGAACTCCCGCACCGTGTCGTCGCTCGCGGGGACCGTGTCCGGGTCGAGGATCCCGGTGAGCTTGAACTCGCTGCCGCGTTCGCGCGAGAACGAGGCCCGGGCGGCTTCGGCCGCATCGGCGAGATGCGGCGGGATCGTCTCTTCGATTCGGGGCATCACGGGACCTCGCATCGATTTTCCGTTGCCTGTGCTAGATTAGGTCGCGCTACCTAATTCGTCAACCGGTTCCGTTCGATTCCACGGGGGGGCGCATGAGCGAGCGCGAGAGCACGCCGGATCGCATCCTGGAGGCTGGCCGCCGGCTCTTCAACGACCAGGGCTATGCCGCGACGACCCTCACGGAGATCGCCGCCGAGGTCGGGATCTCCCAGGGCAACCTCACCTACCACTTCCCCACGAAGCAGGATCTCGCGCTGCGGCTCGAGGCCCAGACCCGTGCCCGCTTTCACGCGCGCCGCGCCGAGGCACGCCCGGGCGACGTCGCCGACGACTACGTCGCCCACCTCCTGTTCGGGATGAACACCATCTGGGACAGTCGCTTCATTCTCCGAGATCGCGCCCAGTACCTCGATGCTGCACAGCTCGAACCCGATCCGGACCTCGCGGCCGATTTCGATGATCTCTTTGCGCTGCTCGCGCGTACCGAGAAGGAAGGGCTGTTTCGGCGAGACCTCGGCGTCGACCTGCGAGTCCTGGTGCGTTCGCTGTGGATCGTGAGCCGCTACTGGATGGATCACCTGCGCGAGGCGGAGGGGCTGCAGCAGATCGGCTGGGAGGATCAGGAGCGGGGCATTCAGCACCATTTCGCGGTGCTCCTGCCCTGTCTGACCGCCCCTGCGCGGCGCCGCTTCGAGGCCGCGCTGCATCGGGCCGTCGATGCGCCGGCGTCGGCGATGCGCGCTCGGGACGCGGCGGCGCATGGCTAAGCGCGGGAAAGCGCGGGAGAATGGGCTCGGGCGTCGACCGGCCCCGGACGCGGGCTGGGGCGGGCGCCCGATCCCGTGGAGGACAGGGGCCGTCGGGCACGGCATCCTCCCCGGGCTTCGTGACGGGTTCCGCGGCAATTCTGGCGATCTCCACAGGAGTAGACGATGACCGACAAGTCCCAATCGACAGAACACTACGACGTGGTCGTGATCGGCGCGGGTGTCAGCGGCATGTACGCCCTGCATCACCTGCGCGAGATGGGACTCTCGGTGCGGGTCTACGACGGGGCGAAGGACATCGGCGGTACCTGGTGGTACAACCGCTACCCGGGAGCGCGCGTCGACGGTCCAGGCAGTCCCTGGTACTGCTACACGTTCTCCGACGAGCTGATGAAGGAATGGGATTGGGCCGAGACCCAGTCCGAGCAGTCGGATGTGCTCGCGTATCTCGCGCACGTCGCCGATCGGTTCGACCTGCGGCGCGACATCCAGTTCGAGACCTGGGTGCAGGACGCGCGCTACGACGAGGCTTCCCAGCGCTGGACGGTCGAGACCAGCACCGGCGTGCGGGCCTCGGCTCCGTACCTGATCTGCGCGGTCGGAGCGCTCTCGACTGCGAACATGCCGGACATTCCGGGCATCAAGGACTTCGCTGGCGAGTGCTACCACACGGGTCAGTGGCCCCACGAGCCGGTCTCGTTCGAGGGTAAGCGGGTGGCCGTGATCGGCACGGGCTCGTCGGGAATCCAGTCGATCCCCGAGATCGCCAAGACGGCCGATCACCTGACGGTGCTGCAGCGCACCGCCCAGTTCGCCTTCCCCTGCGGAAATCGTCCCATCACACCTGAGGAGCTGACCGAGGCGAGGAAGGCATGGGACGGGGTGCGCGAGAAGATGTACGCGCACAACGGAGGCTTCCCCCACGATCCCAACCCGGACCGTTCGGCCATGGACGACACGCCCGAGGCGCGCGAAGCCCTGTACGAGAAGCTCTGGGAGCGCGGGGGCTTCCAGTTCTTCCTGAATCTCTACAACGACATCGCGACCAACGAAGAGTCGAACAAGACGCTCTCCGACTTCGTGCGGAAGAAGATCGCCGAACGGGTGAACGATCCTGAGACCGCACGAAAGCTGATGCCCGATCACTTCGTGATGACGAAGCGGCCGATCCTGGATGACGGGTACTTCGAGACCTACAACCGCGACAACGTCGACCTCGTCGACCTCCGCGAAGACCCGATCGAGCGCTTCACCCCGACCAGCGTCGTGACCCGCTCGGGAGAACACCCGATCGACATGCTCGTTTTGGCGACCGGGTACGACGCGATCAGCGGCTCCATGCTGCGACTGAACCCGAAGGGCCGCGGCGGCGTGAGCCTGAAGGAGCGCTGGGGTGACGCCTTCCACAACTATCTCGGCATGACGATCGCCGGCTTCCCGAACCTGTTCATGATCCACGGTCCCGGGTCGCCGGGCGTGTTCTACAACATGCCGCTGGGCGCCGAGCGCCAGATGAACTGGATCGGCACGCTCATGCAGCACCTCGAGAAGCAGGGCGCCGGGTCGGTCGAGCCGACCACCGAGAGCGAAGACGCCTGGGGAAGCGAAGTGTCGGGGATCGCCAATGCGACGCTCTTCCCGCGCACCGACTCGTGGTGGACGGGTGCCAACGTCGAAGGCAAGCCGAAGGGCTTCTCCGCCTACCTCGGTGGGTCGATCTACTACCTGCGGATCGCCGACATCGCCTCGAAGGAATACGCCGGTTTCGTGTTCGAGCCCGCCCAGACCGCAGAGGACGCTCAGGCGTCCTGAGCGTCGGGGTCGCGCCGGCTAGGCGCGGGGCGGCACCACCGCATCGATCCGGGCGATCTCCTCGGGCGCGAGCGCGGGTCCGTTGGCGGCGTCGATGCACTGCTGGAGTTCGGCCCGGTTCTTGACGCCGAGCACGAGCGTGTCGACGCCCTCCATGGCCAGCGCATAGCGGTGGGCCAGCACCGCCGGGTCGGCCCCCAGCTCCTTCGCCAACGCGCGATACCCCGCGGCGCGATCGAAGTCGCGCTGCTCGGCAGACTCGTCACCGACATCGCGATCGATGGCGTTCGCCAGCGAGCCGCTCGCGACCGCGCGGATCCCCATGACTCCGACCGAACTCTCCTGGGCCGCGCGAATCGACGCGCGCGGGTCCGGCGCCTGGTGGGCGATGTGCATGCTGCCCGGCGAGTCGAGCAGGTTCGTGATGCACTGCACCGCGTCCGGCCCCGGGGTCGCCCGAATCGCAGCGAGCTCCGCCGGCAAGCCGCCCGCCGCCGTGATGCCCCAGCCACCGATGCGGCCGCTCGCCTTCCACTTCTCGAAGACCGGCACCACGTGGTCGCAGTAGACGGACCATTCGGTCGAGATCGCCGGGAGCAGGGCGGGCATGGTCACGTCGTTCCAGCCGTCCGGGATCACGCGCCCGTGGAGGAAGAAGAGATCGACGCGATCGCGCTTCAAGCGTGCGAGGCTCTTCTCGAGGGAGTGCTCGAGCCGGGATTCGATCTCGTCGGGGGGCTTCTGGCCGAGCATGCACTTCGTGGTGACGCGCAGATCGTCGGGATCGCCATCGCCGAAGGCGAGCCCCATCACCGTCTCGGCTTCCCCCTCGATCCCGTAGATCGGGGCCATGTCGAACAGCCGGATGCCGGCGTCATAGGCGGCGCGCACCGTGGCGATCGCCTCGTCGCGCGATGTGGATCCCCAGACCTGGCCGATTCCGCCGCCGCCCAGGGTCAGCTGGCTGACTTCGAACAGGCGTCCAAAGGGGCGCGTTTCCAACGGCTTCCTCCGATCTACAGGTGACGAGGGGACGCGACGGCGGTCCCGAGCCGCGCGGTGCCGTGACCCTACGAGCGCGGGTATGGTTTGGCAACCGAGTCGTCAGTACGCCTGCGGCGTTCCCCCGGCTCGCAAGGTTCGACTTCGAGAAAGCGAGGCCCCCGCGTGAGCGAGACGACTCCGATCGACAAGGAAGCGCTTCGCGCGAAGTACCGCGCCGAGCGCGACAAGCGCCTGCGCCCTGACGGGAACGAACAGTACCTGCAGCTCGCGGGTACCTCGCTCGCCCACTACCTCGACGATCCCTACACGCCGGTCGCAGCGCGCGAGCCGCTCGCAGACCACGTGCAGGTCGCGATCATCGGTGGTGGATTCGCGGGTCTGGTGACCGGTGCGCGCCTTCGGGAAGCCGGCATCGAGCAGGTGCGGATCCTCGAGAAGGGCGGCGACTTCGGTGGCACTTGGTACTGGAACCGCTACCCAGGCGCCCAGTGCGACACGGCTTCCTTCGTCTACATGCCGCTGCTCGAGGAGACCGGCCACGTCCCGACCGAGAAGTACGCCCACGGGCCCGAGATCCTGGAGCACAGTCGGCGCATCGGTCGGCACTTCGGCCTCTACGAGGACGCGCTCTTTCACACCGAGGTCACCGATCTCGCCTGGGATACGGCGCGCTCGGCGTGGGTCGTCCGAACAAACCGCGGCGACGCGTTCACGGCTCAGTTCATCGCGATGGGGACGGGCCCGCTCCACGTGCCGAAGCTGCCCGGCCTCGAAGGCATCGACCGCTTCGAGGGGCATTCCTTCCACACGAGCCGCTGGGACTACGAATACACCGGTGGCGACGCCGACGGCGCGCTGATGACGGGCCTGGCCGACAAGCGGGTCGGTGTCATCGGCACCGGCGCGACCGCCGTGCAGTGCGTTCCGCACCTCGCCCGCGCGTGTCGCGAGCTCACCGTGTTCCAGCGCACGCCTTCTTCGGTCGACGTCCGCGGCAACCACCCCACCGACATGAGCTGGTTCGAGCGCGACGTCCGCGAACCCGGCTGGCAGCAGAAGTGGCTCGAGAACTTCACCGCGAACCAGACCCTGGCCATGGGTGGCACGGTCGAGGATCTCGTCCAGGACGGCTGGACCGAGCTGGCCCGGCGGGTGCGCGCGAAGATCCTCGCACTGCCGCCCGAGAAGATGACGCCCGAACACATGCTCGCGGCCTTCGAGGATTCCGACGACGAGAAGATGGAGGAGATCCGCGCCCGGGTGGACGCGATCGTGGAAGACCCGGAGACCGCGCAGGGGCTGAAGGCGTGGTACCGACAGATGTGCAAGCGCCCCTGCTTCCACGACGCGTATCTGCAGGCCTACAACGAGCCGTCCACGAAGCTCGTCGATACGGATGGGCAGGGGGTGGAGCGCGTCACGAAGAAGGGTGTCGTCGTGGCCGGCCGCGAGTACGAGCTGGATTGCATCGTCTACGCGTCGGGCTTCGAGGTCGGCACCGAGATCATCCGGCGCACGGGCTTCGATCTCACCGGGCGCGACGGCCGCACCCTGTCGAAGGAATGGGAGTCGGGGATGCGGACGCTCCACGGCATCCACGTTCACGGGTTCCCGAACGTCTTCCTCGTGCAGCCGACCCAGGGGGCGAACCTGATCTCGAACGTGCCCCACAATCTGAACGAGTCGGGGCGCACGATCGCGGCGATCCTGCGGCACGCGATCGACCACGACCATCGCGAGGTCGAGGTGACTCAGGACGCGCAAGACCGCTGGATCGAGCTCCTGCTCTCGGGAGCCGGCGGCATGATCGGAGCGTCGCCCGAGTGCACGCCCGGCTACTACAACAACGAAGGACAGCCCGACACCGAGCTCGCGCGACTCTTCGCAGGCCACCCGGCGGGTCCCGTGGCCTATTTCAATTACATCAAGGAGTGGCGCGAATCGGGCGCGTTCGAAGGGCTCGAGTTTCGCTAGGAGATCGACCCACCGTGATTCACCGAACCATCAGAGCGCTCGCGATGGCAGCCACGATGGGGATCGCAGCGACGGGCTGCATCTCCGACGGGGAGTCGGTGGTGCCCGAGGGGCAGGGCGTCCTTACCTTGGACGCCGGAACCTTCGAGGCCTTCCCCTTGCCGGCGTACGTCGCCGACGACGTCTCGGGCGCGTACAAGAGCTACTTCGTCGAGGTGGAGCCCGGAATCAAGGTGCACGTCCTCGAGGTGGGCTCCGGGTTCCCGATGTTCCTGCAGCACGGCAACCCGACCTCCGGCCTTCTGTATCGAAAGGTGGCAGCCGCCCTCCCGACGAATCGGGTGCGGGTGATCATGCCGACCCTCGTGGGCCTCGGCTTCTCGAGCAAGATCCCCGCAAGCCAGCACACCCTCGAGAACCACATTCGCTGGATCCAGGCAGTGCTCGAGCAGCTCGGGTTGACCGAGCTGGTCTATGCCGGCCAGGACTGGGGCGGGCCGATCGGCATGGGGGCGCTTGCGCGTTCGCCCGGCCTCTTGAGAGGGGCGGTGGTGATGAACACCGGGTTCAACGCACCCACGGAGGAGACGAGCCTCTCTCGTGCACATGATCTCGCGAAGACTCCGGTGGTGGGTGAGCTCCTGATCGAGGGCCTCGTCTCGATCTTCGATCGGCTTCCGGACATGCAGGGCGACCCCGACTCGATCCCGCCCGATGTGGTCGAGCTCTATGGCCGCCCGGTCGAGGAGAGCGGGAACGACAAGGCGCCGCTCGCGATGATGCGCATGGTGACGGACGGGCCCGAGCACCCGAGCGCCGCGGCCATGCGGGAGATCGAGGCCTACGTCCAGGGGTTGGAGATCCCCGTGGAGCTGGTGTGGGGAATGAACGACCCGATCCTCGCGAAGGGCCTGCCGCGCATGCAGGAGAACTTTCCGGAGGCACCGGTGACCGAAACCGAAGCCGGGCACTTCCTGCAAGAGGAGGTGCCGGAGGAGATCGCGGCGGCGCTCGTTCGGGTGATGGAGCGGGCAGGTGCGCCCAGGGGAGGCCCTTCGGGCTCGGCCGGAGGTCGCTAGCGACTCTGCCCAGGGGGCGAAATTCGTCATCTGCACCAAGGGTTTAGGGAGGTTCCCGTGGTGGTTCCGGGTGCCCTCGGTTGCCCCTGCGGTCGGCCTCAAGTATGAACTGAACTTCATGTCAGAAATGCCCCTCGCGCCCGAGGCCGCGGCCAACGGGCATACGACACGCCGTCTCGAGACCCGGCGCCGTTTGCTCGAGGCGGGCACCGAGCTCTTCGCGCGGGACGGCGTGCGCGCCGTCACCACGAGCGCGATCGCGCGCCAGGCCGGCGTCGCCACGGGGACCTTCTATCTCCACTTCCCGGACAAGCACGCGCTCTTCGAAGAGTTGGCCGACGCGGCGCTCGAAGAGATGCGACCGCAGCCCGATCGCGACCCGACCGGGCGCGTGAGCCCGAAGGCGCTGCGGCGTGAGCTCGCGCGGATGGTGGAAGTCGCGGAACGCCGCCGAAATCTCATCCGCGCGGTCTTCGATCGCGGCGAGGGGTCCGGGCTGGCCGAGCGGATCCAGGACCGGATTGCGCGCGGACTCGAAGAGACCTACACGCGGCGTTTTCGCGAGGAAGGCATCGATCTCCACGCCGTCGCCGCCGCCCAGGCACGCGCCGCCGTTCTGGTCCGCGTGATCGCGTGGTGGGCCGAAGACCCCACCCGCGCGTCCCGCGACGAAGTCGTCGACGTCTTGATGGAAATGACCCCCCGAAGGTTCCAGGAGGACTCCCCATGAGCGACCCCGCGATGCAGCCGATCCCGCCGGCTGGCCCGACCTATCGCACGCCCGAGCAAGAGCAGGCGGCGAAGGGCAAGGGCGTGGCCCCCGCCGACGAACTCGCGCTCGAAGTCGTCAACCCGCTCAACGCCCATCTGTTCCGCGAGAACCGCTGGCAGGGCTACTTCGAGCGCCTGCGCCGGGAAGATCCGATCCATTTGAGCGAGATCGAAACCGCGGGTCGCTACTGGTCGGTCACGAAGTACGACGACATCAAGACCGTCAGCACCCACTGGGAGACGTTCTCGTCGTCCTACGGGATCACCCTCGGCTTCAAGCCCGGGACCGACGCCAACTTCATGCAGCTCGGATCGGCCCCGGCGTTCATCCAGCAGGACCCGCCCACCCAGACCGAGCAGCGCAAGACGGTCCGGCCCTCGGTCGCCCCGCGCAACCTGGCGAAGCTCGAGCCGCTGATCCGGCAGCGCACGGTCGAAGTGCTCGACGCCTTGCCCGAGGGCGAGACCTTCGATTGGGTGGACACCGTGTCGATCGAGCTGACCACGCTGATGCTGGCGACGCTCTTCGACTTCCCGCTCGAAGATCGCCGGAAGCTGACGCGCTGGTCCGACATCGTGTTCGCGATTCCCGAGCCGGGCGGCGTCGTGGAATCCATGGAGCAGAAGCGGGAGGAGCTCTGGGAGTGCGTGCAGTATTTCGGCCAGCTCTTCGAGCGGCGGCGGCGCGACCCGGGGGACGACCTCGTCTCGATGCTCGCGACGGGCGCGGCCACGAAGGACATGACCGCCGTCGAGCACCTCGGCAACCTGCTGCTCCTGATCGTCGGCGGCAACGACACCACGCGGAACACGATGACGGGCAGCGTCTATTCCCTGACCCATCTGTTCCCGGACGAGCACCGAAAGCTCGCCGCCGACCCGAGCCTCATGCGCAACATGGTGTCGGAGGTGATCCGCTGGCAGACGCCACTCTCCTACATGCGGCGCACCGCGCAGCACGACACCGAGCTCGAGGGACGCCAGATCCGCAAACACGATCAGCTGCTGCTCTGGTACGTGTCGGGGAATCGCGACGAAGACGTCTTCGAGAACGGCGACGTCCTCGACATCGAACGCCCGAATGCATCGCGGCATCTCTCCTTCGGCTACGGCGTGCACTTCTGCATGGGGAGCCGCCTGGCCGAGATGCAGCTTCGCGTCCTGTGGGAGGAGATCTTGCAGCGTTCCCTGCGGATCGAGGTCCAGGAAGAGCCCAGCCGGACGTTCTCGTCCTTCGTGAAGGGCTACACGAAACTCCCGGTGGTGGTGACGCGCGGGTAGCGCGGCGGCGACGCTAGGCCGCGCGCAGCACCGAGATCTCGACCGCGTCCGGTAGATCGGTGTACTCGATCGTCGCCTGGCGGTGCTCCGAGTCGTAGCGCCCGCAGCTGCGTACGTACGCGAGGTACTCCCCCGGGTCGAAGAGGTCGCCCACGTTGTCGGCGACGACGATGCTGCCCGGGCGGATCAGGCCGCGCTCCTCGATTCGCTGGAGGTCCTGCTTGTAGAGGTCCTTCCAGTGGTCGAGGAACACGAGGTCGAAGGGGCCCTCGATGGAGTCGAGCATCTTCGTCGAAGGGCCGTGCACGAAGGTGATCTGGTCCTCGAGCCCGGCGAAGGCGACGTTTGCGCGAGAGCTCTGCACCGCGGCTTCGTCGATCTCGATCGAGGTGATGCGCGCTTCGGCACCGAAGGTGTCGGCGAGGAGGATCGAGGAGTAGCCGCAATACGCGCCGATCTCGAGGATGCGCGCGCCCGGCGGCAAACGATCGGCGAGCTCCTGGATGAGCGGCCCTTTGTCGGGCCCGATGTTCATCAGCCAGCGCTCTTCGCGTGCGAATCGATCGATCGTGCGCAGCACGTCCTTCGGGTCGCCCTTGCGCGCCTCACGCTCGACGTAGGCCGCGACCTGCACCGGTCGAGACGGAGCGCCCTTGACCTTGTCGACGAGGGCCTGTCGCAGGGTGCGGGAGGTGAACCCCCACATGTGGGGAGCCAGGAATCGCCAGAACTTCACGTCGTCGCCTCCGGGGCCATCGGGCGCGCGCCCCAGACTACGCTCCCAGCTCTCCGGAATCTATGCGCTCGACGCCATCGGAAAATCCGCCTCGACGCCGGCGCGAAGCGCCTCGAGCGTGCTGACGCGTGCGCGCAGCTTGCTGGCGTGGTGCGCGTCTCGATGGAGCGACGCCAGGCGTGTGGCGGTCTCGCGGCAGACGGCGGCGAGCGCGTCGGGCGGCACGACCTGGTCGAGGAACCCCGCCGCGAGGGCCTCGTCGGGCCTGAAGTCGGCGGCGGTGGCGATCGCGCGATCCGCTGCGGCCGGCGTGAGCTTGTACTGCAGCACCGCCACGGCGGGGAGCGGCATGGTGAGCCCGATGGCCACCTCGTTCGCCGACAACCGGTGCGCTCCTGCCGATCCGATGCGCACATCGCACGACAGCAGCAGGAACGCACCCATCGCGATCGCATGACCGCCGCAGGCGGCCACGGTGGGGATCGGGAAGGAGAGCAGGCGCTCGGCCAGCTCGAAGCCCCCGCGCAGCATGCCGAGTGCCGGGTCGCCGCCGGCGCGCAGGACGCCGAGATCGAAGCCGGCCGAGAAGAGACCTGATCGGCCCGTGAGGACCACGACCGCGGCCTCCTTCTCCGCGCGGTCGAGGGCAGCATTCAGCTCGGCGAGCATCGCCGGGGACATGGCGTTGGCTTTGCCGTCGTCCATCGCGATCGTCGCGATTCCGTTCGTTTGTGCGTAGTCGACGCGCTGCATGGGGAGTTCCTTTCGCGGCGGAGCGGTCCCGGGCGCGAGACCGCATGCAGCCGGTGGTGGGGGAGACGGTCTCGTTCGCGCTGGACGAAATAGACCGGTCGTCATAAAATAGACCGATCATCATAGTCGCACCAGGGGTCGACCCCGTTCGACCCGACCCGGTCCGACCCGACTCGATTCGACCTGGATCGAAGCAGGAGAAGAGCGCGTGGCGAACGCAGCGATGCATCGAGAAAGCCTCGTCCGCACGGCGATGCGCCTGTTTCGTCGCCAGGGCTACGCGTCGACCGGGCTCCAGCAGATCCTCGTCGAGAGCGGGGCGCCGCGCGGATCTCTCTATCACTACTTCCCCGACGGCAAGGAGGAGCTCGGCGCCGCCGCGGTGGAGCTGGCGGGAGCCCTCGTCGACGAGATGCTCAGCGACCTGGCGAAGCGCCACGCGTCGTCGGAAGCCTTCGTGCGCGCCTACGTGCGGGTGATGGCCGGGTGGATGGAGGAGTCCGCCTTCCGCTCGGGCTGTCCGATCGCGACGACGCTCCTCGAGTGCGCGCCCGAGTCTCCCGCCATCACCGAGGCGGGACGTGCGGCGTTCGATTGCTGGATCGGGACGATCGCCGCGGTCTTCGAGCGCGACGGCACGCCCCGTCGCGAGGCGCGACGGGAGGCCGAGCAGCTCATCGCCTCCGTGGAGGGCGCCCTCATCGTCAGTCGCATTCGCGGCGCGGGGCGCCCGATTCTCGACGTGGCGCGGCGGTACCGATCGGCGCGCAGCTAGGCGGGGCGACTGGCGGGTACCGGAGCGCGGGGTCCGCTCACCCCAGCGTGATCCCGCGGTAGCCGACGTCGGCCGCGTCCTGGATCAGTTCGGTGTACTTCGGCGCGCCGCCGAAGTAGGCGACGTGGCGGATGTTGCCGACCTCGTGGCCGGGCACGTTCGAGTTGTAGCCGGTGAACCAGCCCTGGCTGTTGCGAGCGAGCAGGCGCTCGTAGCAGCGGGCGACCTCCTCGCCCCATTCCTTCTCGGCCTGCGCTTCGGCCTCGAAGCGGGTCACGCCTCGCTCGCGTACGTGGGTGAGGAAGTGGGTGACCCAGTCCACGCCGGTCTCGATCGCACGCGGGAAGTTCGTCGAGCCCGAGACGCTCTGGGGGCCGGCGACCATCAAGAGGTTCGGGAAGCCGTGGGTGAAGAGGCCGAAATAGCTGCTCGGTCCGTCGTTCCACTTGTCGCGAAGGGAGGCGCCACCGACGCCGCGGATGTCCATGCGGTCCCAGGAGCCGGTCATCACGTCGAAGCCCGTGGCGTAGACGATCAGGTCGAGGTCGAAGTGCTCCCCGGTCGTCTGGATTCCCTTGGCGGTGATGCGCTCGACGGGCGTCTCCGAGAGGTCGACGAGGTGCACGTTGTCGCGGTTGTAGGCCTCGAAGTAGCGGGTCTCGAGGGGCAACCGCTGGGTGCCGAAGCCGTGGTCCTTCGGGATCAGCTTCTCGGCGAGCAGCGGGTCGTCGACCCGCTGTCGGATGCGCTCGGCGACGTAGTCCGAGATCTCCTGGTTGGCCGCTTCGTCCATGTAGATCTCGGGGAAGTTGCGGGCCAGGATCGCGAAACCCGGTGTGGCGTAGAGTTCGTCCCAGAGCGCCTTGCGCTCCTCCGGCGTCACGTTCCAGAAACCGCGGCGGTCGGGCAGGTGCTCGAAACCGCCGTTGGTGCGCGCGCAGGTGGCGAAGATCTCGTCGTAGCGTGCGCGGATCTCGTCCATCTCGATTTCCGAGATGGGCGCGTTGTTGAGCGGGGTGCTCCAGTTCGGTCGGCGCTGGAACACGAAGAGCTGATCGACCTTGTCCGCGATCTCGGCGATCACCTGGATGCCCGTGGCACCCGTGCCCACGACCCCGACGCGGCGACCCGCCAGCGCCACCGGCTCCTTCGGCCACCAGTAGGTGTGGAAGGAGTCGCCGCCGAACTCGTCCATGCCCGGGTAGCGTGGCAGGGTCGGCGCGCACAGGACGCCGATCCCGGTGATCACGAACCGGGCCGTGTAGGTCGACCCGTCGGCGACCTCGAGCTGCCAGAGCCGCGCGTCCTCGTCCCAGCGCATCGCTTCGACACGCGCCTCGAAGCGCATGAACCGGCGCAGGTCGAACTTGTCGGCGACGTAGTTCAGGTAGCGGAGGTTCTCTGGCTGGGAGGAGAAGCGCTCCTTCCAGTGCCACTCGTCCAGCAGCTCGCGCGAGAACGAGTAGCCGTAGGTGTAGCTCTCCGAGTCGAAGCGACAGCCCGGGTAGCGGTTGCGATACCAGGTGCCGCCGAGGTCCTCATCGGCCTCGAGGAGCAGCGCATCGAGCCCGAGATCGGCGAGGCGCTTGATCTGGTAGATCCCGGAAACGCCGGCTCCGATGACGATGACTTCGTGATGGCGGGGGTCGGTCATGGGGCCTCGGGATGCGGGGGCGTCAGCGCGGTGGGTGTCCTGCGCGGCGGGCGTCCAGGGTGCCGGTGCCTGGGGTGTCTGTCCAACCGGTGGGGCGGGGCCCAGGCTCTCGCGACCGCCGGGAGCATCGGGCGGAAACCCGGGGGTCGCGTTAGCCTGGCGACGCAACCATTTCGAGGACCCCCATGGCTTCCGTCTCCGTCGACATCGTTCCCGCCCCCCTGATCCTCTTCAAGACCCGCACCAACACCGAACTGGGCGCGGCGAGCGTTTCCTTCGAGGACGACGGCACGGTCGTCTTCAGCGCCGTGAGCAAGAAGGTGACCGAGGGCATGCTGACCTCGTACCCGCGCAGCGTCCTCGGCGAGTGGACGCCGAACCGGATCGCCCTGCGCTACCCGGCCGAAGAGATCGCCGATCGCAAGGTCCGCAAGTTCGACTCGGGCGAGCCGCTCGACGCCGAGGCGCTGAAGCAGCTGGCGAGCTGAACCCCGCAGACGCGGCGAGAGCGCGTCTAGATCACCGAGGCCCCGGACGGATCCGAGCCCAGCAGCAGGGCACCGACCGCTTCGAGCCCTTTCTGTTGGCCGCACAGGTGCTGACAGGCGGTCTGCATGTCGCGCATGTGTCGATCGAGCGGGCTCTTCTGCGCGTAGATCGCACTTCCGCCCACCGTGTCGTATAGGAGCGACACGGCCTTGCGGGCCGACTGGAATGCGTTCGTGCGCGCCGCCCAGACATCGGCGCGCGCCTCGACCGACGGCTCTTCGCCGGCCTCGATCTGCTGCCACTGCCGCTCGAGCGACGTGAAGACGTAGCTCCGCGCGGCACCGTAGAGTGTCTGCGCTTCGGCGGTCGCGAGCTGCACACGCGGGATATCCTTGTAGGCGACACCACTCATGCGATCGATCTTGTCGCCGAGCTGCGCGCGCGTGGTTTCGATGGCGTCGGCCATCACGCCGAGAGGGACCCCGGCCATCTTGCGCAGGAAGTGATCGGGCCGCGCCCAGATGGCGCCCTCGCGCCGCGGTTCGTCGAGGAGGCTGAAGGTGCGTTCCTCGGGGACGAACAGGTTCTCGGCGCGGTAGTCGTTGCTACCGGTACCCCGCAATCCGGTGGTGTACCAGTTGTCGAGAATCTCGTAGTCGTCGCGCGGGGCCATCATCACGCGCCAGATGGGGCGACCGTTCTCGTCCAGGACGGGCTCTCCGTTCTCGAACACGACGCAGCCCGCGACGAGCCAATCGCAGTGGTTGCTGCCGCTCCCGAACATCCACTGGCCGCTCTCGATGCGATACCCGTCCTTCTCCCGGTGCGCGGGCACCACCGGGTACACCCAGCCCGAGGTGGCCATGTCGAGTCGGGGGTACATCTCGCGGGCGACGCCGTCGTCGAGATAGCCCGAGTAGATCCCCGAGTCCGTCCAGATGAACGAGCACCAGGCGATCGAGGCATCGGCGCGCGCCAACGCTTCGATCACCTCGACCTGCTCCATCGGGTTCATCTCCGGGCCGCCCCAGATCTTCGGCATGTTCATCCGCATGACGCCGGCCGCCCGCACTTCCTCGACGATGTCGGCGGGGAGGCGCCGCAGGCGGTCGTACTCGGAGGCGAGGTCCTTGTCGTGGACGCGCGCGGCGAGTTCGCGTGCGTTGGCCAGGATTTCCGAACCGGAGAGGGGAGGGCCCTCTTGCGGGATTACGTCGGTGGCTGCGGTCATCGGAGGGCTCCTTTCGCCTTGGAGTCGCGCTCGCTCTCCGCGAGCAGGTGTTCGCCCGTGGCTCGAACGCCAGTCGCGATCAGCGCAAAGGCGCGCTTCAGGTCGGTGGTGTCGGGCTCGATCTGGCTGGCCACGAAAGCGCCGTCGAAGAGCATGAGGGTGAAGCGCGCGAGCTCTTGTGCGATGCGATCGCGTGTTTCGCCGTCGCGTGTGTCCAACACCGCTGCGTAACCCGCGGCGAGACTGTCGGCGGCCGTCGTGCGAACGCGTCGCGCGGCTTCGAGCACGGCAGGGTCGCCACTGCGGCGCTCGAGGGAGAGGACGAGCAGCAAACGCAAGAACTCGGGTCCGCCCTCGAAGAACTCGGACAGCGACGTCAAGGTGTTCCACGGGTTCTCTCGAGAAGCGGGCACGACGGACACCGCGTCGAAGAACTCGCTCGCGGCGTTCTCCATCACCGACGCCAGGAGCCCTTCCTTGTTCCCGAAGGCCCAGTAGATCGAGGCGGGTTGGGCGCCCGATTCCTTGCTGATCTGGGAGATCGACGTCGCGGCATAGCCCTGGGCGCCGATCAGCTTTGCCGCTGCCTGGAGCACCCGCTCTCGGGTGCGCGCACCTTCGGAATGGCGTCCGGGTCGGGCCATATTTCTATAATGACCGATCAAGAAAGGCAGTCAAGCCCCTCATTCCCGGATGTTTTCGCCGATCTCGTTGCCCAAGCCCGGGCGCCGCGCGCTGGCCTATCGTCCCGGCCGTTCCTTCTCGAGGGGCGCCAGGGAAACCGGGGGAGACCAGCCGTGCACGCGACGCCGTCATCACACCGATCGTCACGTCGTCGCGCCGCGGCGCTGACGCTCTCGCTCGCGCTGGTGTTCGCCTGCGCGTCGCCGCCCGCGCCTGCGCCGCCCGCGGTCGCCCCCGAAGCCGGAAGCGGCTTCGAGCCCGAGCGCGCGATGGCTCACTGGGCGGCGCTCCACGCGATGCGCGATCGGAGTCTGGGCAGCGCGGGCGCCGACGAGGCGCGGGCCTACCTGCGGGCTGAGCTCGAAGCACTGGGACTCTCTCTCGTCGAACAGCGCTTCCCGATCGAGCGCGTGAAGACGGGCAACGAGCGGCTGCTCCGGAACCTCGTGGCCGAGATCCCCGGCGCTTCGAGCGACGTCTTCCTGCTGGTGACCCCCTACGACACGCATGCGTCCCGAGACGTGCGTGCGCGCCCGGCCACGGATGCCTCGGGGGCGGCGGTGATGCTCGAGCTGGCGCGCGTGCTCTCCGAAAAGTCGTTCCCGTACACGGTGTGGCTCGCCTTCCTCGAAGGAGAGGCGCCACCCGAGGACGAAACCGAGAAGTCCCGCAGCGACCATGGGAGCCGCGCGCTGGCACGCCGTCTGCGGTTCCTCGAGGCCAACGCCGATGTGCGCCTGGTCGTCGCGACCGAACACGTCTGCGACGCCGGTCTGCGGATCGCGCGCGATCGACAATCCCACCGCAACACGCGGAGCGCGTTCTGGCGGGCCGCCCAGCGCGTGGGGCACGGGGAGACCTTCCCGCGGACTGCGCGCTACGAGTCTCCGCGGGCGAGCCACCGCGCCCTGCTCGACGCGGGGTTCCGGAACGCCGTCGCGCTGGTCGGATCGACGGCGGGTGACGCTGCGAGCAGCGTTTCCGACGATTGCTCCCCCGAGAGTCTGGCAGCCGTCGGGGACGTGACGCTCGCGGCGCTCGACCGCACCGGAAAGCGCTTCGCCAAGATCGACCGCTATGCCGATTCGGGGGGCGCGGGCGGGTTGGCGCTCGAACAGCTCCAGGTGCTGCGCGCGATGCGGTCATCGGAGTGGAACGGCATCGTGCGGGTCGAGGACGAGGGCGGCACGCGTCGTCTCATCACGGGTCCGGAAGAGAAACGCCTGCTCCAGAGTTCGATGGAGCTGGCCGAGCCGCATCGGCTCGTCGACAACTACACCCAGATCTCCTCGATTCTCGCGAGCCTGCATGCGGACCCCCGGCGGGTCTTCAACATCGGACTCGGCGGCGGCGTCCTGCCTCGCTTCCACCTGCATCGCTATCCCGAGAGCCAGGTGCAATCCGTCGAGATCGATCCGGTGGTGATCACCTTCGCCGAGCAGTTCTTCGGGGTCGTGGATCCGCGTCACGCGATCCTCGAAGGCGATGGGGCGGCCGCCCTGCGACGCAGTGAAGGCGGCTACGACATCATCGTCGTGGACGCGTACTCGGATACCGATGGCGTTCCCGGCGTGTTCAGGAAGCAGCCGTTCGTCGATGCTCTGCCCCGCAAGCTCGCCGACGAGGGAATCGTGGTGGCGAACCTGTGGGCGAGGGATCCGAGCGCCTTCGAGCGCCTGGTGTCCTCCTACAAGCGCAAGTTCTCCCGCGGCGTGCGCGTCACGATTCCGGAGGCGAAGAACCACATCGTGGCGGTCGGTGGCTCGTCCAACCTGACCTGCGCGGCTTTCGAAGCGGCCCTCGATGCGTGGATCGCCGAAGGGTCGGCGGACGTCGCCTGGCCCGAAGACGATCCCACCCCGCGCTGCCGCGACCTCTGAGCCGCCGCGGGGACCCCAGGAGAGGTCAGTCGACCGCGAGAATCGGCGGACCCGATTCCGCGGAACCCATTCGCATCAAGGCGTTTCCGGCGCCTCGGTCGTCGCCTCGGCGGCCCCGCCAATGCCCAACCAGGCGAGGTCCCAGGTGGGTCGCAACTCGATCGGCGTGGACATCGCGACGGCGGTCGCGAGGCCAGCCACTGCCGCGGCCGCCGCGATCCAGCGTCGCAGCCCGGCGCGCGGTTCGGGGGCGGTCGTCTCCGCCCGTCGAGTCCGGCCGCGGCCGGGGAGCAGCTTCGCGTCGGCGATCCACGCCGCGATCTCGGCGCGGGCCGCCGCGGGAGGGGTAGGGCCGAGAATCTGTTCGAGGGCCCGGACCGCGTCTGCCGTCGCGGCGGGCCGGCGCTTCGCCTTCGGCTGGAGACAGCGCGCGACGAACCGCGTGAGGGCGCGGGGAGTGCCGCGACGCGCGCGTCGCAGCGGGACGAAGTGCCCGCCCTCGATCCGCTGCAGCAGGGACCGTTCGTCGGCCGTCTCTTCGTCGTTGGGGTCGCGCGGGTCGAAGGGGACGCGTCCCGCGAGCGACTCGTAGAGCAGCACGCCCAGCGCGAAGAGGTCCGAGCGCGCGTCGACCTTCTCGCCGCGCAGCTGTTCCGGGGACATGTAGGCGGGCGTACCGAGCGATACGCCGCTCCGCGTGAGGGAGCGCGCGCGGGCATCGTGGGCGATCCCGAAGTCGGTGATCTTCACCTCGCCCCCGCGACCGAGGAGCACGTTGTCGGGCTTCAGATCCCGGTGCACCAGGGCGCGGCTGTGGAGCTCCTCGAGACCGCGCGTCACTTCGAGGGCAATGAGCGCGGCGATGCGCGGCGGCAAGCCGCCGCCCTTGGCGACGGCGCTCGCCAGGTCGAGGCCGTCGACGAACTCGCACACGATGTAGGGCTCGCCGCGCCAGGCGAAACAGTCGTAGACGCAGACCACGTTGGGGTGGTGGATCGCCGCCGCCGAGCGCGCCTCGCGGAAGAAGCGCGCCTCGGCCTCCTCGTTCTGCGCAAGCTCCCGGCGCATGCGCTTGAGCACGACCGGTCGGTCGAGGGAAGGCTGGCGGGCGACGTACACCACGCCCATCCCGCCTTCGGCGAGTTCTCGCTCGACCTCGTAGTTGCCGATCTTGCGCGGCTTCGGCGCGGTCATCCCCGCGCTCAGGCGTCGACCACCCAGGTCCGGGGTGGCTTCTCGCGCTTCTCGAGCACGAGCTCGAACACGTGGGCGCCGAGCTCGACCCGGTCGCCGTGGGCGAGGGCGCGGGTAGCAACGGTCTCACCGTTCACGCGCACGCCGTTGGTGCTCTCGAGGTCGGTCACCGAGAACACACCCCCGATCTGCTCGAAGGCCGCGTGCTGTGCCGACATGCGGTCGTCGGTGAAGGCGAGGTCGACATCCGGGCCGCGACCCACGACCACGCGTTCCGCGTCGAGGGGGTACTCGCTTCCCTCGGCCCCGCCCGCGATCTGGACGAGCGTCGCGGACCAGCCGCTCTGCTTCCCGCCTGCACTGGGGCTGCGCACCGTCTTGCCATCACGCATGAGAGACTCCTTCGCGGCGCGCGGGGGATGCGCGCGCTCGATGTCGTCTCGGCTGGCTCGGGTGTGACGCCCTGTGACACAAATCACCGCAACTCGTGTGCAGCAAGGCGGCAGGCGGGGGGCGCTCTCAGTCGGCTCGCGCGCGGGAACGCTCCCGTTCTTCGAGGAGTCGGAGCGTTTCGTCCGAGACCTCGGCACCGAGCACCCCCGAGACCAGATCGACCAGGTCGCTGACGAAAAGACGATGATCGCCGCGCCGGCGCGCGGCGGCCCGCCGGCCCAGTTCGGAGAAGCACAGGTGCATCGCCGAGAAGCGCCGGTGCAGGGGCAGGGTGGTGCCCGCACTGTGGCGCTTCGCCAGCTCGTGCCAGCGGTCGAGCTCGGTCCCGTCGAAGGGGCCGCGCCGGCGCAGGTTCGCCGGGTCGCCGATCAGCTCGGCGACGATCCGCAGGTAGTCGCGTCCCGGGGCGTCCTCGAGCAGCGCCGCTGCGGGTCGCACCAGCGCTCCCGCGAGCGCCCGGACCGACGGCGCGGGGTCGGCCTCGAGGGCGTCGAGGAGCGCGCCCCGTCCCGCGCCCACGCGTTCGTGGAAGGGCGTGAGCACGGCGAAGAGCAGGGCGTCGCGATCTCCGAAGTGGTACTGCACCGCATTGTTGTTGCGCTGCTCGGCCGCGCGGCCCACCTCGCGCATCGATACGCCGTCGATCCCGCGCTCGGCGAACAGCACCCGCGCCGTGTCGATCAGCGCCTGTCGGCCGCCCGAGGCGGCTTCTCGCTTGGCGGTCCCCATCGCGCCACTCGCTCCGCGAAGCCCGGCGCGTTCCTAGCGGCGGCCCCGCTTCTCGCGGTAGGCCTTCCAGCGTTCGGCGGCCTCGGCGAGCTCGGTGTTGACGTCGAAGATCGGCTGCATCTTCTTCCAGGCTTCGTCCCGCTTGTAGGGCAGGAACTCGCGCGGGAAGTTGCCTTCGTGGGCCTCGTATTCGCGGAGCAAGCGGCGTGCGACCGTCGCCTTGTGGACCTCGTCAGCACCGTCCGCGAGCCCCATGGTCGGCGCTGCCGCGTACATGTCCTGCAGCGGCGTGAGGTCGGTCGTGCCGAGCGAGCCGTGGATCTGCAGCGCATCGAAGGAGATCTCCCGCAGCACCCGGGACATGGTGAACTTCACGGTCGCGATCTCGGTGCGCGACTCCTGCCCCGAGGTACGGTCCATCTTCCAGGCGGTCTCGAGCACCAGCAGGCGCAGCATCTTCAGCTTGGCGTAGGACTCGGCGATCTTCTCCTGCACCATCTGGTGCTCGGCGATGATGGCGCCGTGCGACTCCCGCGAGAGCGCGCGCTCGCACATCATGTCGAAGGCCAGCTTGCACTGGGCAATCGTGCGCATCGCGTGGTGGATGCGACCGCCGCCGAGGCGGCGCTGAGCCAACACGTGGGCGCCGTTCTCGGGCCCGAGCAGATGGTCGAGGGGCACCCGCACGTCGCGGTAGAAGATGTGATTGTGGTTGCGCGGCTCGGGCATGATTTCGACGCCCGGCGACTCGCGCGGCACCACGAACATGCCGTTCGTGCACATCACGAAGAGGATGTCCGCGACGCGCCCGGCGGAGGTGAACCACTTCTCGCCGTTGATGACCCACTCGTCTCCGTCGCGGACGGCGGTCGTCTCGAAGAGCTTCGGGTCCGAGCCGCCCTGGGGCTCGGTCATCGAGTAGGCCGAGAACATCTCCTGGTTGAGCAGCGGCTCGAGCCAGCGCTTCTTCTGCTCCTCGGTGCCGTGGGCGGCAAGCATCTCCATGTTGCCCGTATCGGGAGCGGCGGCGCCAAAGAGCTGGGGCGCGGCCGGGTAGCGGCCGAGGATCTCGTTCACGAGGGCGAGCTTCAGCTGCCCGAAGCCGGGGCCGCCCAGCTCCTTGTCGAGGAACAGCGCCCACAGGCCCTGGTCCTTCACCTCCTGCTGGAGTTCGCGGACGTAGGCCTTCACGGCGGGGTCGGGCAGGCGGACGGCGTGCGGGAAGATGTGTCCGAGGGGTTCGACCCGCTCATCGCAGAACTGCTGGATCCAGTCGAGCTTCGCCTGGAATTCGGGCTCGGTCGAGAAGTCCCATGCCATCGGGGCGTCCTTTCGTGGCGCGGTCCGGAGCCGCGCGGAAGCGTTCGAATCGTGATTGCTGAAGGCGAGCATATCAAAAAATAAGACGATTGCCTCAATCGGGAGGAGGCTTGCGGTCGACGGAGGTTCGCTGTTTACTGAGTTGGACTCAGTAAGGAGTTCGACCGATGACCGACCCCCGGCCCCCGGGTCTCCCTGGCAAGGAAGCGGCGGCGTACTTCCAGACCGACCTCGCCCGCAAGTACCCGTTCACCCGGAGTGAAGCGGCGGCGCAGGTACCCGAGGCCGTCATCGCGGCAGACCTCGAGACCGTGCGCCGCGACGGGTACCTGGTGATTCCATCGCTGCTGAGCCACGACGAGCTCGGCGCGATCCGAGACGGCGTCGCGCCCTTGCTCGGGCATGCGGGCCGCAACGACTTCGAGGGCGTCCAGACCCAGCGGGTGTACGCGGTGCTCGAGAAGACCCGGGCGCTCGATGGGCTCGTGGCGCACCCGCGCATCCTGGCGCTCCTCGATCGGATGTTCCTGCCGAACTACCTGCTCTCGCAGGCGCAGGTCATCAACATTCAGCCCGGCGAGCAGGCGCAAGCGCTCCACACCGACGATGCCTTCTACGCCGTGCCGCGCCCCCGGCCGCCGCTCGGGGCCGCGACGGTCTGGGCGATCGATCCGTTCACGGCCGACAACGGTGCGACCGTGATCGTCCCCCGGAGCCACACCTGGGGCGACCAGCGCACGCCGCGGGTCGCCGACGGGCCGACCCCGGCGACGATGCCCGCAGGCTCCGTGGTGTTCTACCCGGGGACGCTGTGGCACGGGGGCGGTGAGAACCGAACGCCGGCACCGCGTCTCGCGATCACCTGTCAGTACTGCGAGCCCTGGGTCCGGACCCAGGAGAACTATTCGCTCTCGGTGAGCCGCGAGACGGTGCGGGTGCTCTCCGAAGATCTGAAGCGCCTGCTCGGCTACAGCATCCATCCGCCTTTCATGGGCATGGTGAACGGCATGCATCCGAAGCGTCTGCTCGAGGACGACGCCTCCTGAGCGCTCCCGCACGTCGTACGCGTCGACCGGCGAAGGTTGCGCGCCGCACCCTGATCGACGCCGCGCGTGACGTGCTGCTCGAAGGGGAGGGCAGCCTCGAGGTCGCGGCGGTGGCGCGGCGCGCCGGCGTGTCCGAGAGCCTGGCCTACTACCACTTCCAGAACAAAGCCGGCCTGCTCGATGCGATGGTCGAAGACTTCTACGAGCGCCTCGACGAGTCGATCACCGCGGTGCCGTTCGCGGGAGCGACCTGGCGCGAGCGCGAGCAGAGCCGCGTGGAGGCGATCATCGCGTTCATGTACGAGGACCCGGCGGCGCGGTTCGTGGCGAACGTGGTGGCGTCGGACCCCTCGCTTCTCGAGCGACAACGCGATCGCGAGCAGCGCCTCGACGCGCTCGGGGCGCGCAACATCGCCCAGGCCCAACGCGACGGCGAGATCGATCCGGCACTGGACCCGCACCTGTTGGTCTCGATGATCCTGGGCGGGGTGCTCGCGGGGGTGAATCGCGCATTGTCGAGCGATCCGCCGAAGCCGCGCCGCCGTGTCGAGCGCGAAGTGTGGTCGTTCGTCTCACGGGCCGCGGGGCTCGCCTCGCGCGGGGATCTCTCGAAACCCTAGCGGCGTCTCGCTCCAGGCCAGGGGCGATCTTCGCCCGAACGGGCCCTCCGACTCCACCGGCGTCGGCGATGTCCGGTGCGCTCGCAGAGTCGCGTCGTCTGACTATCCTAGGGCCGCGGGTTACCGGGGGGTGTCGTTGCCTGCCCCGTGCCCGCGCTTTGGATTCGCGAACAGGGAGACGAAAGACGATGGTTTCCGATCAGAAAGCGATGCGACGATCCGCGGGGTTGGGGGTGCTGCTGACGGCACTGTTGCTTGTCGCATGTGGGCAGGGAGGCTCGGACGGAGGCGGGAGCGCACCGGATCCCAGTCCCCCGCCGGCGACGACCCCGAGCGAGCCGCCGCCCGCGGCGATGGATCCGCCGGAGCCCGAGCCGGCACCCGAACCTGCGACGCCGCCCGCCCCGGAGGCGCCGAGCCCCGATGCCGCCGTGACCGACGACGGCACGACGGTGACGGTGGCGCTGACCGGGAACGACGCTCTCCAGTACAACCTCGACGAGATCCGGGTTCCCGCCGGGCGCCGGATCCGGCTGACGCTCACCCATGTCGGCCAGGGGCCGAAAGAGAGCATGGGACACAACTTCGTGCTGCTCGCGCCGGGCACCGACATGACGACCTTCGGTCTCGCGGCCGCGACCGCCGCAGCGACGGGTTACATCCCCGAGGACCAGCGGGACAAAATCCTCGCAAACACCGATGTCGTTGGCGGCGGCGAGTCGACCACGATCGAGTTCGACGCGCCGGCTCCCGGAACCTACGACTACCTCTGCTCGTTCGTCGGTCACTTCAGCGTGATGAACGGGAAGCTGATCGTCGAGTAGCTCCGCGCGATCGGTGCTCGCAGGCTCGAACCGGGCGGCGCCAGACGGCGTCGCCCGGAGCTCGCTCCTGCTAGCGGGATCGAAGGAAGCGCAGGCGATCGCGCCACCGCACGTACCAGGGGCGCGGCGGATTCCGGACGAGTTCCAGCTGGACGTCATCCATCGTTTGGATGGCGAGTCCGTGATCCTGCGCGCGCATCACCTGCAGCTCGAGCCGACAGCTGTCGCAGCCCGCCACGTGTTCCTTGACGTCGAAACCGCTCGCCGAGGTGTCGAGGGCTCCGAACTCGAAGGACTCCAGCTCCTCGGGGGTCGGATGCCGGTCGCCGCAGTGCTCTTCGGTCTTCCGCATTCCAATCACCATGCTCGTCCCTACCGACCTGGAACCGCGTACAAGCGCGAACTCCTCGAGGTTGGCGGGCGATTCATGTCTCCTCGGTGAGCCGGCCTCGGCGATGCGGCCCTACACGTGCGCCGAATGAGGTCGACGATGGGTGCGACGCGCTTCGAGGCTGGCGGCGGCGAGGCGATTCGAAATCGGTCGTCCCAACGAGCATAGGCGCTCTGCCGGGCATCGCTCGTCAGCTGGGGGTTCCCAGGCCGTAGGGTCTCCCCGCGCCTGCAGGCCCTGCCTGGAGCTGGGCTCCGTTGCACCCGACGGGCGAGATCCTATCCTGCGCCGTTCCGGCGGAGTTCCGCCGACGAGCGCCGTTTCGACGCGCCCGCCCTCCAGAAGAGACTCAGCCATGCGAACCCGAGCCGAACTCAACGAATTCATCGCAGGTCAGCGCCAGGCCCACTGTTTCGAAGGCCTGCCGCTGGAGGGAAAACGAGTCCTCGATATGTCGACGGTCGTCGCCGCGCCCTATGCCGCGTGCATGCTCGGAGACGCCGGCGCCGACATCATCAAGATCGAGAACCCGAAGATTCCGGATGCGTTGCGCGGCTGGAGCACACTCACGGAGCTCGGCATCGAGCCCTATCACTCGGTCGTGGGTCGAAACAAGTTTCCCGTCACGATCAACATGAAGGCCGACGAGGGCAAGGAGATCTTCACCGAGCTCATCAAGCAGAGCGACGTGTTGATCGAGAACATGCGGGTCGGCGCGATGGACCGGCTCGGTTTCTCCCACGAGCGGATCCTCGAGATCAATCCGGGGATCATCATCGGCAAGGTGTCGGGCTACGGGATGACCGGGCCGAAGAACCAGCAACCCGGCTTCGGCACCCTCGCCGAGGCGTACAGCGGCTTCTCCTACCTGAACGGAGACTCGGAGAAGGGCCCGCTCTCTCCGCCCCACGCCCTCGCCGACCTGACCACCGGCATCCACCTGGCCTACGCGATCTCTCTCGCGATGATGCGTCAGGAGCGCGGCGTGAGGGGCGGTCAGGTCATCGACATCTCCCTCTACGAGGCCCTCTTCGGCTACTTCGGCGGAGAGTTCGTCGGCTATAAGCTGACCGGCGAGAACCCGGAGCCGATCGGCAACGAACTCCGATCCGCCGCCCCGCGTAGCGTGTACCGGACGAAGGACGAGCGCTACATCGCGCTCTCCTGCTCGGCGCAGAAGCCGTGGGAGAACCTCGCGAAGGTCATGGGGCAACCCGAGCTGATCGAGGACGAACGTTTCAAGACGAACGTCGACCGGATCGGCAACCGCTACATCCTGAACGACATCATTCAGGAGTGGCACTCGACCAAGACCGAGGCCGACGTTCTCGAGATCTGCTCGAAGGAAGGCATCACCGCCGGCCCGATCCTCACGATGGCCGACATCGACGAGGACGAGCACTACGCGGAGCGCGGCAGCTTCTACTACGTGGAAGATCCGGCGACGGGGATCGACCTCAAGATGCCGAACGTTCCGTTCCGTCTACTCGGGAGTCAGGAGACGCGCATCCGGTTTCCCGGCCTTCCGCAAGCATCCGCGAACGACGTGGTCTACGCCGAGCTTCTCGGTTACGCGCAGGAGAAGGTCGACGCACTGCGCGAAGCGGGCGCGATCTAGCGCTTCATCGCTGGATCGGGACCGAAGGCGGCGAACGACCGATCTTCGACGACCCTCAAGCGCACTCCCTGGCCCACCTCGAGCCGCGGTTCCTGCGTGGATCGCACGGACACGCGCGTCTCGTCGCCGAGGGCGATCGCATAGAGACAGCTCTCTCCCTCGTACCGCGCCGCGACGATCC
The DNA here is from genome assembly GCA_039030075.1 of Myxococcota bacterium. Classification (NCBI taxonomy): domain Bacteria; kingdom Pseudomonadati; phylum Myxococcota; species Myxococcota bacterium. The sequence goes on from JBCCEW010000020.1 coordinate 76,520, forward strand.
TCCCGTCGGCACCCTCGTCGGCTGCGGTCGCGATGAGGTCGCCGGGTCGGACGAGCACGTCGACGGCTCCGGAAGCGCCATCGACGAACCGGCAGGGCAACCGACCGAGCGCGGTCTCCGCCTCTGCGTCCACCCGCTTGCCGGACAGGAACGTCGCTTCCCCGAGGAAGCCCGCCACGAAGCGGTTCGCGGGTGCGCGGAAGCAGACCTCGGGCGTGTCCAACTGCTCCAACTGGCCGTCGCGAAGCACGCCGAGGCGATCTCCGATCGAAAGGGCCTCTTCCTGATCGTGGGTGACCCAGAGGGCGGGCACCTCTGCGCGCTTGAGGGCGGCGCGGATGTCCCAGCGCAGGGTGTCCTTGAGCGTGGCGTCGAGATTCGAGAGCGGTTCGTCGAGCAGGACCAGGGCCGGCCGGTGCGCGAGGGTGCGGGCCAGCGCGACGCGTTGCTTTTGTCCCCCCGAGAGCGTGAGGGGCTGGGCGTCGCGCAGAGAGCCGAGATCGAGCAGCTCGATCCACGGCTCCGCGTCCGCGACGTCGTCCAGGCGAAACGACACGTTCTGAAACACCGTGAGGTGGGGAAACAGGGCGAAGTCCTGAAACACCATGCCGACCTTGCGCCGTTCCGGCGGGACGGAGCTGCGAGCGGTGGCGGTCCAGTCTCCGAGCTGGACCTGGCCCTCGGCGATCGAGACGAGGCCCGCAATGGCGCGAAGCAAGGTGGACTTTCCACAGCCCGTGGGACCCACGAGCGTGACGATCTCACTGGCGTCGATCGAGAGATCGAAGGCTTCGATCACCCGGTGGGAGCCGTAGTCGACGCTCAGCTGGGAGACGGTGAGCAAGCACTAGCCTCGCGGGTTCCCGGACTGCCGAGACATCCCCTCTCCAGAGAACAGGAACGCCAAGCCTAGCGCCGAGAGGACGATCAGAAGCAGGCCTGGTACCGCGGCTCTCCCGAAGAGTCCCGCTTCGTAGACGCGCCAGAGGTAGGTGGCGAGGGTCTCGAAACCCGTCGGTGCGAGGAGCAGCGTGGCCGGTAACTCGCGCATCGCTTCCAGGAATACCAGTGCCGCGCCGGCCACGATGCCGCGGCTCGTGAGCGGGACGCTGACGCGCCGGAACGTCTCGAAGGAGCCTGCCCCCAGGAGTCGCGAGGCGCCGACCAGCTGCGCGTCCAGCACCTCGGCACTGCTCCGTATGCTGCCGACGGCGAGCGGGAGGAATCGAATCACGTAGGCCGCCACGAGCATCGCCAGGGATTGATAGAGCACAGGGACCCCGAGCCCCACATACACGAGGGCGGTGCCCATCACGATCCCGGGGATGCCGAACCCGAGGTACGTCACGCGCTCGAGCGTTCGTCCGAGCCGGCCGCGCAGTGCAGCGAAGGCCACGGGGAGCCCGGCCGCTGCGGCGACTCCGGCGGCGAGCAGCGAGGCCCGCGCCGAGTTCCAGGCGATCTTCGGGTCGAAGTGGGAAGCGCCCTCGCGCCAGAGCCAGAGCGAGAACACCCCGACGGGCAGCAAGAGTGCGAGCCCGACGATCGGGGCGACGCTGGCGCAGATCGCGGGCAGGATGCGAGCCGAGGGGTGCAACGTGGCGCCAGCGCCCGGCTGCTCGCGCGTGCTGGCCACGCGAGACTCGACGATCAGCACGACCCCGACGATGGCCATGAGCTGGAGTGACAGCAGCGCCGCCTGGCTCAAACCGAACGCGTTGTACTCGACGTAGATGGCCCGTGTGAAGGTGTCGAGATTCATGATCGCGGGCGTGCCGAAGTCCGAGAGCGCGTACAGGGCCGCCAGCAGCGCACCGGCGGCGATGCTGCTGGCCGCGCGGGGCAGGGCGATGCGCCGAAGGCTCTCGAGCCAGGGCATTCCCAGGGTGCGCGCGGCGTGGAGGAGGTTGGCGTCCTGTCCGAGGAGGGCGGCGCGGGTGGTCAGGAGCACGAACGGGTAGGTGTAGAGCACCAGCACCAGTGTCGCGCCGGGCAACCCGCTGACCGCCGGCAACCGCCATCCCGTCAGGCCCTCGATTTCTCCCCCGGGACCGAACGCCGCGACCATCGCGAACGCACCGAGGTAGCTGGGGAGCGCGAGCGGCGCCGCCAGGACCACCAGCCACGCGCGGTCCCACGGAAGCCGCACGAACGCGGTCAGCACCGCCAGCGGCACGCCGATCAAGGTGGCTCCCATGGCGGTCAGCGCAGCGAGCGCAACGGTATTGGCGAGCAGTGGCCACGCGCGCGCGTCGAACGTCGGTTCCTCGAAGGCGAGGCGCACCAACACCGTGAGCGGCAGCACCGCGAGCGCTGCCACCACGAGCGCCGGGAGGTAGACGCCCGGCCAGCGTCTCACAGCACTCCGACTCCGCGCATCAGGTCCAACGTGGGGCGCAGGTCGGCCAATCGGGTGAGATCGACCTTCGGGGGACGCACCGTGGTGAGGTCGGGCAGTCCTGCCGGGGGTGTTCCGCCGAGGATCAGGGGGATCTCGTAGGCCTCGGTCGCCAGGTACGCCTGGGCCTCGACGGTCAGGAGGTATCGAATGAAGTTCGCGGCGAGTTTCGACCCCGCCAGCGCCACGATACCCGAAGCGTTGACCAGGCAGCCGGCGTCGTTCTCGGTGAACGCGAGGGCGACCCGTGCATCGGGCTTCCCGGCGCGGAGTCGCAGCGTGTAGTAGTGGTTGGCGAGCCCGACGTCCACCTCGCCCCTCTCGACCCCGAGGACCACGCCCAGTTCACCGGCGTAGCGCTTCGCGACGCGGTTCATGCCCTCGAGCCACTGCGCGGTTGCGGCATCTCCCTGGAGCAGGCGCATCGCCGTGACGAACGACTGGAACGACGCGTAGGCCGGGGCCCAACCGATGCGCAAGCCGCTCTCGGGCAGCGCCATGATGCTTCGGGGCACGGCTTCCCGGGTCAGCTTGTCGCGGTTGTAGGGAAGGGTTCGAATGCGCCCCGAGATCGGGACCCAGTGTTCGTATTGGAAGCCGGGCTGGAGCTGAGCGGAGAGTTCCTTCGGCAGGGGTTGGGCCAGCCCCTGGTCGGCGACGAGGCCGATGGCGCCCGAGTCGACCGCCCAGAAGAGATCGGCACGCCGAACGCCCGCGCGCGCCTCGGCGACGATCGCATTGGCGAGGGCCGCGGTGGGGCCGCGCCGAATGGCGAGCTCGAGGGACGGATTGCGTGACTCGATGGCCTGCAGGATGTCCTCGTAGAGGCCGCCTTCGCCCCGCCCGAGGTAGAGCGTCAGCTTCCCCTCGAGACGCGGGAGGGCATCGACCGAGACCCCTGTCTCAGAGCCGGCCCAGGCACGCAGCGGCGGCGGCAGGCAGGCCCAGCCGGTCAGTGCCGCCGCGGTCTGGAGGAAACGGCGTCTGCGCACTAGAAGACGGGCTTGCGCTTCTTTTCGGCCGCGGCCAGCAGGCCGCGAGCGCGCTCGAGCTTCGTCTGCATCCCTTCGACGATCTCCCGCACCCGGTCGACACTTTCGCCCTTCTCGATCGCCTGGGGAAGCGTCACGTTGAAATCGACCTCCAGGGACTCCACGAGCTCGGCATCGAGTTCGATCAGTGCGCCTTCGACGCCCTCGAACTGGTCCTGGTACGTATCGAAGACGATCGACTTCGCCTCGTCATTCAGGCGCTCGGCGAACTTGGCGACGACGCGGTCGAGGCGCTGCTCCACCTGGACCAGAGTCGCGGTGGGCGTCGTGGGTTTCCCGGTCGTCGTCTGCGCAGCGCCGCCCTGCTTCTGGACCTTGGCGGCCATCTTGACCGCACCGAGGGCCTCCCAGAGCACCCGCTCCAGCTTGGCGTCCTCGGACCGCACTTCCGCGATCGGCGCTTCGCGTTCGATCGCGGTGCGTACCCCGAACAGGCCCTGCCAGATCGACGCGTAGATCGGGATGTAGCTGGTCTCGATGGCGGCGTGGAAGTCGACGCCTTCCCAGATGTCGATGACGCGCTCGGGCTTCGCGGCCTTCGCTCCCGACTTCTCGTAGGTGGAGACCATCTCGTCGATCTGCGCGAGGATCGAGTGAACCTCCTCCTCGTAGTGCGTGAGATGGGCCTGGAGATCCTTGACGTGCTCGCCCGGCACGCCGCTCGCGTACGCGGGTTGGGTGACGACGCCGAAAAGGCATACGAGGGTGAGCGTCCGAAGGAAGTTCGCTGAGAAGTAAGAAGAGAGTCGGGTGCGCTCGCATTCGATGCAGCGCACGCGGGTCTGATTCGATGCCTGCTCGATCGGTTCCATGGCTTCCACCTGTCTTGCCCGAAGAATGCGGGTTGGCTGGCAATGGCCTGCGGACGCGTCGGGCGAGAGGCTGGATGCGGGTGGCGCAGGGCGGTCGCGGCAGAGAATAGCAGCGGAGCCTCGGCCGCGAGGGTAGGGCGCAGGCGTGTGTCGCCGATCCACTCTGCGACACGATCTTGCCACGCCGGGCGGCCCGCCCTTAGGCTGCACGGGTGGTCCGCAGCCCCGCGATCGTGTTGATCGCCGCACTCGTCGGCATGCTTTCGAGCCTCTCGTCGTGCCGGCCGACCATTCTGGCGACGGGAGCGCGTCCCGCGGCCGAGCGGTCCGAAGACGGACGCGCGCCGGCCGCCGCCTTCTTTCGGAAACCCTTGCTCTCGCACGTCCGGATCTCACCGGACGGACGCCATGTCTCGGGCGTCCATTCGAGGGCCGGCCGAGAAATTCTGATGATCCGCGAAACCCGGGGCGGCGAGCTCGTGCCGCTCGCGGCCCTCGATCGCGACGACGCGGGCGCGAGCGCGACGCTGCGGAGGGTCGGCTGGGCGAGCGACGACCATCTGCTGCTGAGCGTCGAGTCCCCCTATCGGGAGTCGGGGGCGTTGCGGGTGCAAGCCCGCCAGAGTCGTTTGATCTTGGTCCCCACCGATGGGGGACGGATGCGCTACCTGGGGAAGCGGTGGGAGAATCAGGAGTACTTCCAGTACCAGGACGACATCATCCACTGGCTTCCGGACGATCCCGAGCACGTTCTGGTGAGCCTGCGCAAGCCGACCGAGAAAGGCGCCGGCGCGCGGCGTCTCCACATCCGAAGTGGCCGGATGCGGACGGTTGCGGCGCCCCGGACCGGCGTCTTCCGCTGGGCCGCGGATCATCTCGGCCGGGTCCGAGCGGGCTGGGGCGAACCCCGCCGTGATTCAGAGCGCTTCCTCTACGCGCGCACGAGCGGGGAGGGCTCCTTCGAAGAGATCCTGCGCTGGAATCCCTGGGAGGAGACGGGCTTCGATTTCGCCGGTTTCAGCGAGCGCGAAGAGCAGATCTACGTGTGGAAGCGCGACGAGCGCGGCCGCAGAGCGCTCTACCGCTACGACCTCGCCGAGCAGCGGCTGGAAGGCGTGGTCTACCAGCATCCCGAGGTCGACGTCGGCAGGCTCCTGCACTCGCGGGTCGACGGAAAGCTCCTGGCGGCCGAGGTCGTGACCGATCGACCGCGGCTGCAGTTCTTGGACGAGGATGCGCGTCTCCTCCACGCCTCGATCGACGAGGCGTTGCCGAATCGAACCAATCGCCTGATCAGCGCGAACCGGGATGAGACGCGCTTCATCGTGCGATCCAGCAGCGACATCGTGCCTCCCCAGTACTACGTCTTCGATCGAGAAGAGCGTTCCTTGTCGCTGTTGCTGTCCGCCTACCCCGAGCTCGAGGGATCGACGTTCTCGCCGATGCAAGCCATCGAGTACGAGGCGCGCGACGGCCTCGTGATCCCGGGGTACCTGACCGTCCCGGCGGACGCGGGCGACGCGCCCCTGCCGACGATCGTGATCCCGCACGGGGGCCCGTGGGCGCGGGACGTCTGGGGGTGGGATCCGGTCGTGCAGTTTCTCGCGAGTCGCGGATTCGCCGTCCTGCAGCCGAACTTCCGCGGTTCGAGCGGCTACGGACAAGCGTTCGAGTCCAAGGGCTACGGCGCCTGGGGCCTCGCGATGCAGGACGACATCACCGATGGCGTTGCCTGGCTGGTCGAGCGCGGGATCGCCGACCCCGATCGCGTCGGCATCTTCGGGGTGAGCTACGGCGGGTTCGCGGCTCTCTACGCGCTCGTGAAGGAGCCCGGGACGTTCCGAGCGGGCGCGAGCTTCGCCGGCGTGGCCGATCCGCTCACCTTGCTCGACGACGACCAGGAGTACTGGGGGTTGATCGACGACATGGAGCAACTGGTCGGACATCGCCGTCGCGATCGCGATGCCCTCGAGGCGATCTCACCGGTTCGGAATGCGCATCGGATCCGGGCGCCGGTCTTGCTTGCGCACGGCACGAAGGACCCGCGCGTTCATGTGCGACACGCGCACAAGCTGGCGAGCGCCCTCGAGCGGAACGAAGCCGATGTGGAGGTGCTGCTCTACGAGGGAGAGGTCCACGGCTTCCTCGACGAGCGCAACGAGATCGACTTCTACACCCGTCTCGCCGCGTTCTTCGAGCGCCACCTCGCTCCGCGACCCGCCGGGCCGCCCGCATCCGAACCGCTCGACGATGCAGGTCGCGCGCAAGCTCCGACGCCGGCCCGCTTCTAATTGAAATTGAAATTCAATTCTACTAGGATGCGGAGGCCAGCCACCGCTCGCTCCGATTGACGACGCGTCTTCGCTCGGCCCCGGCCGGGCCTGGGAAGGGGACGATCGACATGTGGATCCGAGCGTTCGTGGCTGTCTTCTTGCTGCTCGCTGCGACCGGTACGAGCGTGGCTCGAGCCGCCACGGTCGCCTTCGCGACCCCGAGTATCGACCGTTGGAACTCGGCGGTGAACCCGACGCCGGGCTACCGCGCGACGGCCTCGGCGTTCGCGGCGGCGGCGCCGGGTAGCTCCGGATTCGAAGACCTGTTCACGACTCAGTTGCTGGGCTTCGACACCACGGCTTCCGTCACGGCGGGTCTCGGGGACGCGAACTACCAGATCGTGTCCGCCACCCTGACGCTCGCGTTGGATCCGGCGACCTCCTACACGTACGACCCCACCTACGATGCACTCGGTACCTACACGAGCGGCGACCCCGACGATCCGGGGCGGCCGGTGGAGTTGTACGGGAACGGGTTCCGCGGGGGCTTCACGGGCGCGACCTATGTCGAGGGAAGCCCCTCCACGCCGGGGACGCCGTGGGGACCTCCGGGAGCGCCCTTCGCTGCGGGGACGCGCTTCGCCTATCCCACGGATGCCGCGGGGGGCGCACTACCGGACGTCTCCAACCACCTCACGGACGGCTTCGAAGCGACCCCGTTCGCCGTTGGGCAGGTCGCCGGCCTCGCTGCGGGTGATCTCGTCGCGGGACCGGGCGCGATGGTCTTCGACATGGTGCTGAGCGCCGACGTGATCGCCTATCTCCAGGCGGGCCTCGACGACGGCTTCCTCGGCTTTCACGTGGCGTCGAAGCTGGTGCCCGTCGGAAGCGGGAATTCGGACTTTCCCAGCTTCTACAACAGGGAGAGTGGGCTGGGTGCCTCGTCCCTCTCGCTCGACCTCGTCGTGGTCCCCGAGCCCGCGTCGGGCAGCCTCGTCGTGCTGGGTCTCCTGCTCGTCGCCGCAGCGCGCCGCGGGACACGACGCGACTAGCCGTCGCGGCTTTGACGAGCGCCGCCGTCAGATCTCGATGACGACCTTGCCGAAGACGCGCCGGTCGATCAGGGACTGGAGCGCCTGGGGGAGACCTTCGAGCGGGACCACCGAGTCGATGATCGGCTCGAGTTCTTTCTGGGCGACGAGATCCAGGACCTGGCGCTGCTCGTCGGGCGTCCAGCCGTTCGAGCCGAGGATGCGCTGTTCGTAGGTCCAGATGTAGCGGATGTCGGTGGGCGGGTTGAAGCCGATCGTGGCGCCGCAGGTGAGCATCCGTCCGTCGTGGCGCAGGCAACGCAGCGAGTCGGCCCAGGTGTCGCCGCCGATGTAGTTGATCGCGACGTCGACTCCGCTCGCGCCGAACATGCGCGGCCTTCCCGCGATGGCCTGCACCGCTTCGACCCAGTCGTCCGCGCGACTGTCGATGACATGGTCCGCACCGATCTCGCGCAGGGCCGCATGCTTCTCTTCGGAGCCGAGCGCGATCACCTCGGCGCCCACGGCCTTGGCGAGCTGTACGCAGCCCGTGCCGACCCCGCCGGTCGCGCCCAGCACGAGCACCTGCTCGTTCGCCCGCACCGCTCCGCGCGTGACCATCATGCGATAGGCGGTGCCGTAGGCGATGGGCAGGCTCGCCGCCTGCACGTCGGTGACCGCGTCGGGGATCGGCAGCAGGTTCGCGACCGGGATCCGCACGCGTTCGCAGGCGGCTCCCGTTCGCGTCTCGCCCGTCATGCCCTCGCCGAACACGAAGGGGTGGGGGCAGACCCGGTCGCCGATCTGCCAGCTGCCTTTGTCGGTGTCGTCAGCGAAGCCCGCGATGCGCCCGGCGAAGTCACCGCAGGGCACCATCGGCATCGGCGTCGCGAGCGAGGTGGTCCCGGCGAGCATCATCGGATCGAACCCGTTGAGCGACGTGGCGGCCACCTCGACCAGTGCGTCGCCGGGCCGGAGCTCGGGTTCGGGGAGATCCTCGACGTGGAGCTCGTCGATGGTTCCGTGGCGGTGGTAGACGACGGCCTTCATCGGGTTCACCAGCCGTTGCGGTGAGCGTAGTGGGCGACCGGCTGACGCTTCGCGGGTTGGAAGGTGTCGCCCTTGTGGAAGCCGACAGCCAGCATGACGGCCTGGGTGAAGTCGTCGGGCAGGCCGAGGACCTCGGCCGCGGCGTCTGCCTGTGCGAGGTGGAGCGTGGTCCACGTGGCGCCCAGTCCCTTCGTGCGCGCCGCCAGCATGAACGACCAGGCGGCGGGCAGGATCGACCCGTAGGCCGAGGCCTGCATGATCTGGGCCTGGGTCTCGTAGCGGCCCCGGACGCCGACGATCACCAGGGCGGGCATGCGGTGCATCTGGGCGCCGTGCCAGCGGAAGGTCTCGTGGGTGCGGCGGATCCCTTCGTGCTCCGCCGGGTCGGCGGCCGTCAGCGCCTTCGCTTCGATCTCGTCGATGTAGGGCAGATTCACCTGCTGGTAGAGCGTCCCGATCTGCTCCTTCTTCGCCGCGTCGTCGACGATCAGGAAATGGGGCTGCCATTCCTCGCCGCCGAGCGGTGCCTTCACCGCGATCTCGACGCACGCCTCGAGCGTCTCGTAGGGGACGGGCCGGTCGAAGTCGATTCGACGTCGCACGGCCTTGGTCGTGGTCAGGAGCTCGATCGCATCCATGTTCGGGTCCTCGGGCGGGCGCGAAGGTGGGGAAGGAAACGGGCGAACGCTCGATGGACGTCGGGTGGGTGATCCAATCCGCGAGACCGAGGGGCACGCCGGCACCTCCTGGGCACAGGGTAGGGCTCAGCCCCGGGCCGTGACGAGGGCCCGGATTGCGAGAAAAGAGACCTCGCTTCAGCCCAGCTCGCTGCGTTTGCGCGGCTGCTCCTCGCGCGGGGCCTGGCTGTAGTCCTGGAACGGACCATCGCGCCGGGTGATCACCTCGCGCACGCCCTCGGTGGCGGCGACGCGCACGAACTCACGGCCTTCGGGCGTGTTGCGCATGATGCCGTCGAGAATCGGACCCAGGGTCTGGGTGCTCTGCAGACCCTGGTTGTCGTAGGCCTGGTTCACGATCAGCTTCATCGTGGTGAGCTGGGTGAGCGGAATCGTCACGAGTTTCTCGGCGAGCCGCTGCACTTCGCCGTCGAGCTCCTCGAGCGGATGGGAGAAGTTGATCAGCTCGATCTTCGCCGCCTCCTTCCCGCTCACCCACTCCCCGGTCAGCGCGTAGTACTTCGCCTTCGCGAGGCCGAGCCGATGCACCCACATGCCGGTGAGATGGCACCCCCAGACGCGCGAGTAGGGCGTCCCGATGCGCGCGCAGTCCGAAGCCACGACCAGATCGGCACACAGGGCGAGCTCGGAGCCGCCGCCGACGCAGTAGCCGTGCACCTTCGCGATGGTGGGCTTGAGGCCGCGCCAGAGGCCCATGAACTGGGGGATGTAGCTGGTGTACCCGTTGGTGACCCCGTACACGTCCATGCCCGGGTCGTAGTTCGATTCCTGGATGCCGCCGTAGTGTTCGAGGCCTCCCGAAAAGTCGAAGCCACCACAGAAGTTGTCGCCGGCGCCTTCGAGCACGATCACCTTGATGTCGCGGTCGCGGTTGGCGTCGCGCAAGGCGTCGTCGAGGCCCTGAATCATCTCGATTCGCAGCGTGTTGGCCTTGTCCGGTCGGTTGAGAGTGATCGTCGCGATGCCGGAGTGCTTCGCGTACAGAACGACGGAATCGGTCATGGCGTTCTCCTGGCTCCGGACCGCGGTCCGGGGGTTGGGGCGTCGAGGACGAGTACCCCCGAGATCCGGGCGCACCGCAAATTTGGTCAGGAGAGGGTGCCGGGTTGACCGCGTGGATCGCGTCGCGGGGGCGCGAACGCGGTCCCTCTCTGTGGATCGCTCGCCCCGAAAAGCGCCTAGAATGGTCCGCACTGTCCCACGCAGAGGAGTCCCAGCATGCTCGACCTCAAGATCACCGGTGCCACGCTCGTCGACGGCACGGGCGCCCCGACCGAGACCGCCGACCTCGGCATTCGCGATGGCCAGATCGTCGCCCGCGGCAACCTGAGCGAGGCGTCGCGCGAGACGCTGGACGCCGACGGCGCCGTCGTCGCGCCGGGCTGGGTCGACGTGCACACCCACTACGACGGACAGGTCACCTGGGACGACACGATGGATCCGTCGGCCTCCCACGGCGTCACCACCGTGGTGATGGGCAACTGCGGGGTCGGGTTCGCGCCGGTGCCGAAGGGCGGTGAGCAAGAGCTGATCGAGTTGATGGAAGGCGTGGAGGACATCCCGGGCACGGCGCTCTACGAGGGCATGCCCTGGGGCCGCTGGGAGACCTTCCCCGAGTACCTCGACCTGTTGGCCGAGCGCGAGTACGCCCTCGACGTCGGCGCCCAGCTCGCCCACGGCTCGCTGCGCAACTACGTGATGGGCAAGCGCGGTCGCGACAACGAGGATCCCACCGCCGAAGACCTGCAGACGATGTGCGCGCTCGTCGAGGAGGCGATGCGCGCGGGCGCGATGGGCTTCTCGACCTCGCGCACGGTGGGGCACCGCTCGATCGGCGGCGACCCGGTGCCGGGCACCTTCGCCGAACGCGACGAGCTGGTCGCGCTCGCGCAGGCGATGCAGAAGGCGGGGAAGGGCGTGTTCGAGCTGATCCCCGCTAGCACCGTCGGCAAGCTCGAGAACCTCGGCGGCGAGAAGTACTCCCTCGAAGAAGAGTTCGACCTGATTCGCGCGATCGGACGCGTCGGTCGGCCGGTGACCTTCACGACGGTGCAGATCCCCGACTATCCCGACACCTGGCGCAACTACCTCGCCTGGTCGGCGGAAGAGAACGCGAAGGGCGCGAACCTGCGCCCCCAGGTGGCCGCGCGCCCGATCGGCTTCGTCACCGGGCTCCAGACCTACCACATGTTCCAGCGACGCCAGGCCTACCTCGCGATCGCGGAGCTTCCCCTCGAGCAGCGCGTCAAGGAGATGCGCCGCCCCGAGGTGCGACAGGCGATCCTCCAGGGCGAAGACGAGCCCGTCGAAGAGGCCGGCGCCATGGCGAACGTGCACGGGCTGCTGGGCCAGGTGGCGCCGTTCCTGTTCCCGATTCGGATGCCGATCGACTACGAACCCGATCCCAGCCAGATGCTCGGAAATCGGGCCGCGGAGACGGGTCAGCCGATCCACGAGGTGATGTACGACTTCCTGCTCGAGGACGAGGGGAGGTCGTTCGCGATCGTGCTCGGTTCCAACTACTGCGAGATGAACCACGACGTCATCCGCGAGATGCTTCTCGATCCCCACACGGTCACCGGGCTCTCGGACGCCGGCGCCCACGTCAACCTGATCTTCGACGCCGTCGCCCCGACCTACCAGCTGACCCACTGGGTGCGCGATCGCGCGCGCGGCGAGCGGCTGCCGATCGAGTGGCTGGTGAAGAAGCAGTCGGGAACGAACGCCGAGCTCTACGGGCTCACCGACCGCGGGACCCTCGAGGTCGGCAAGCGCGCCGACCTGAACGTGATCGATCTGGAACGCCTCGCGCTGGGCGGGCTCGAGCTGCACCGCGATCTGCCTGCGGGCGGCAGCCGCCTGCTCCAGCCGGCGAGCGGCTACGTCGCGACCTTCGTGAACGGCGTCCGCACCCGCGACCACGATCGCGACACCGGCGCGCGTCCTGGCCGGCTGGTCCGCCCGCTGGCCTAGGGCGCGCGGTCCCCGGAGCTTCACGACAGGCGGGCGTCGCGCGCGGAGGACCCCCATGTCGGCATCCACGGCCACGGAAGCCAGCCTCGACCCCGACGCCCTCGAAGCCCAGCAGCACGAGGGCATCAAGCGCTGGATCCGCGACGAGCTGGGCGGTGACGTGTCCGCGATCGAGCGTCTCGAACGCTGGCGACCCCAGTGGAAGGTCACCTACGAGAAGGACGGTCGCTCGCAGCACATCTTCGTGCGCGGCAATCGCCCCGTCTCCGGCCAGCACGCGCTGCGCTTCGAGATGGAGGTGATGGCGGCGCTCGAAGCCAACGGCATCAAGGTGCCCCACATCTACGGTTGGATGGATTCGCCGAAGGCCTTCGTGATGGACTGGATCGACACAGAGGATCGCGCACCCGGCATGCTCCATACCGCGATCGAGAATCCGTCGACGATGAGCGACGAGCGTTGGATGGCGATGCTCCACTACATGGAAGAGCTCGCGAAGATCCACGCCGTGCCGCTCGATGCGTTCTCCCACATCCGCGGACTCTCGGTGCCCGACTCACCGGCCGAGATCGCGCTCACCGCCACCGAGCGCATGTACCGCTACGGCGAGAAGGTCGGCGACATCGACGCGACCTTCGCGTTCCTGCAGGTCTGGCTGCGGCGCAACGTGCCCGCGCATCGCACCGAGCCGCGCTTCATCACGGGCGACGCGGGTCAGTTCATGGCGGCGGGAACCGAGGTGGCCGGGATCATCGATCTCGAGATCGCGACCATCGGCGATACGCATTGGGATCTGGCCTGCTTCCGCGGTCGCCACCCCTACGAGAACATGGGCGACATCCCGGCGCTCTATCGACGCTATGGCGAGGCGACCGGGGTGCCCGTGGATCTCCGCGTGGTGGGCTACCACACCGTGAACTTCCTGCAGCTATCGGCGATCGCGGCCAAGGCGTTCATGCACCCCGAGACCCAGGGTGCGAACTGGATCGAGGGCGTGCTCGAGTACGCGAGCATCACGCGCCGCGCGTTCGAGGCGATCGCCGAGCTCCAGGAGATCCCGCTGGACCACGACCTGCGTCTGCCCGAATCGAAGACCCAGTCCTGGGAGGACTCGGGTCTTCGCAAGCTGATCGTCGACATCGGGCGCTTGCCCACCTCGACCGCCTTCGAGCCCTGGGAGCGCGACCTGCTGGGCGACATTCCGCGCTTCCTCTTGAACTACTCGCGGTATCGCGACTGGTTCGAGACCGAAGCCGTGAACGACTTGCGCGACCTGGGGGATCGCACGACGGCAGATCTCCCGGCCGCGGATGCCGTGCTCTCGGAGCTGATCGCGGCGGACGACCCGGCCCACGACGCGCTGCTCGTACGGCTCCTCCACCGGCGTTCCCTGCGGCTGTCGATGATCGCGGCGGGCACCGATCCGGACCCGGCGAACCCGCTCTTCCACCGCCTGGATCCGATCCTCTCCTAGGCGGCGCGCGGCTTGCCGCGCAACGCCACTATTGCTGGGAGACGATCGTGCAGGGGTGGATCCCGGGGTAGTTGCCGAACACGTCCTGCAGCGTGAAGGTGCGCGGCCCGGTCAGGGTCACTTCGAGCACGGTCTCGCGGTTCAAGACGTTGCGATCGTAGAAGCGGAGGTAGGTGTTCTCACCGCTGATGGGAACGGTGCCTTGGACCGTGCGGAGGGTTCCACTCCAGTAGACCGTCGAGGTTCCGTCTGGGATCACGCCGGTGATGTCCGGGTTGGCGCCGGGGCCCACCGTGATGCCGTGGCTCGCGATGGCCTCGTACTGCAGGGCGAGGACGGCCGGTTGTCCGAAGATCTGGCACTCGGCGCGCACCTGTCCGGTGCGTCCGGCGACGGCCGGGAGCGGGTGCGCGATCGCGGCGAGGACGGAAACGAGGAGCAGGAGAGAGGTGCGCATGAGTGCCTCCAGGGAGTGGCATCGAATCTGCTCGATTCAGCGTGATCCACCCCGCGACGTGGTGGGTATGAAGCGCCTCACACCGGGGCGCAGCGGTGGATCGCGGACATACGCGTTAGGGTCGGGCGCCGGAGACCGGAGGCTTCGCTGTGACCACCCTCTACCTGTTCGCCATCTCCCACTACTGCGAGAAGGCGCGTTGGGGGCTCGACTACCTCGGAATCGACCACACGCTCCGCATCCTCGGGCCTGGGTTGCACTTCGTGCAGGCACAGGAACGGGGCTGGCCGTCGAGCGCGCTCCCCGTTCTCGAGACCGAGGCCGGCTTCATCCAGGGATCGAGCGCGATCCTCGACTGGGCCGAGGCGCAGGGTCCGGCGGAAGGTCGACTCGGGGCCGAATCGCCCGACGACACCGAAACGCGGCGGTCGATCGAGAAGCGTCTCGACGAGCGGGTCGGCGTCCACGCGCGTCGGTTGTACTACTCCGAGGCAATCGTGGAGTACCCGGAGACGGTCCTGCCGATCTTCACCCAGGATCTCGACCCGGAAGAGGCGGCGATCGTGGAGAGCGGGTGGTCGGGGATCCGCTCGAGGATGATGGCCATGATGGACCTGGGCCGGGCTCAGGCGGATGATTCTCAGGGTGTCATCGAAGCCGAACTCGACTGGCTCGATGGTCTCGTCTCTGATGGCCGTCGCTATCTGCTTGGCGACTCGTTCGGTCGCGCCGACCTGACCGTCGCGAGCCTGCTCGCGCCGCTGGGCTCTCCCGCGATGCGGCCGCGCGGAGGCATCCCTGCGCTGCCGCCACGCCTGGCGGCACTCTCTGCCGGCTGGGAAAAACGCCCGATCTTCGAACGAGTGCGCCAGAATTACCGCGAACACCGCCATCCGGGTCGCTGACGCGTCACGGCCCGACGCGAGAGGACTGTGGGAGACACTGGAATGCGTCGTTGGCCGCGCCGACTGGCGATCGGCCTGGGGGTCGTGGCCGCCGTGGGCCTGCTGGCCGTGGTCGGGATCCGGCAGGCCGACGGTCCCGTCTGGCTCTTCGGGGGCGGCCCGTTTCGCTCGGGCGATTGGGTGGAGTTCGACGCCCTCGATTGGAACACCCTCGACGCGCTGCACGAGCTCGAGTTCGAGATCGTGGCGGCGGGGAGTTCCCGGATCCTCTGGTTCAACGTGCACGATGGGGTGTCCTATCTGATCTGTGACCTCGACTGCATCGGTGGACGCTTGCCGCGCTGGCCCCAGCAGATCGAACGCGACAACCGGGTGGTGGTGCGCATCGAAGGGAAGCGCGTCGAGGGCAAGCTCGTGCACGTGCCCCACGGAACGGCGGAGTACAAGATCGTGCGGGCGATCCGCGCGGTGAAGTACGTCGGCGACGAAGGCAACCGCGAAGCGGCCGAGACGGCCGCCCACGGGCTGGTCGTGGACGTCGGAGAGAAGCTGACGGGACGCGATCAGCGCGAAGAGCCCGGCGACCGCATGTACCGGCTGGAGCCGCGCTGACTACACCAGCTCGGCGTCGCAGATCACCTCGACGAGCGAAGGCCCCGGGTGGGACAGGGCACGCTCGATGCCCGCGTCGAGTTCGTCTGCGCGCTCGATGCGAACGCCCAGGGCGCCACAGTCGTCGGCGAAGGCCGCGAAGCTCGGGTTGTGGAGCGACGTCTCCCAGACCTGCCACTGTCCCACCCGCTGCTCCTTCGAGATCTTGCCGAGCTCGCCGTTGTGGAGGAGCACGTGGGTGAGGTTCATCCCGTACTTCACGGCGGTGGTCAGCTCGAAGGGATACTGGCCGAAGCCGCCATCGCCCGAGATCGACACCACCTGGCGCCCGTGGAAGGGGGTGCCTTCCTCCTGGGTGGCGCACCAGGCGCCGAGGGACGCGGGGAACGCGAAGCCGATCGACCCGAGGTAGCCCGACATCAGCACCGCGTGGCGGTCGCACTCGAAGTAGCGGCCGAAGGAGTAGGTGTTGTTGCCGACGTCGACCGGAAGGATCGCGTCCGCTGGCACCCCGCGCGTGAGCGCGTCGAAGAGAACCGCCGAGTTGATGCCGCGACCCCGATCATCCTCGCGACGTCGCGCCTTCTCCGCACGCCAGATCGACCAGCGCGAAGCCACTTCCTCGGCGTGATCGTGGGAGGCATGGCGTCCGCGCACCCCGTCGAGGAGTTGGCGGGCCGTCACCCCGAGGTCACCGAGGACGGGCAGGTCGATGGCGTGGAACTTCGCCAAGGCCATCGGGTCGCGATCGACCTGAATGGTGGGCTTCTTCGGCGTGATGCCCGTGTGGTTGGAGAAGCTGGCACCCAGCACGAGCAGCAGGTCGGACTCGTTCATGAACCAGCTCGCGATCGGCGTGCCGCTGCGCCCGAGTACCCCGCAACCGAGGGGATGTTGGTCCGAGACGAGTCCCTTTCCCTTGAAGGTGGTGAGGACGGGAGCCCCGAGCGCTTCGGCGAGGGACATCACCGCGGGCATGTCGTAGCGCGCGCCGTGGCCGACGATCAGCACCGGTCGCTTCGCCGCGGCGAGCATCGTCGTGGCCTTCTCGAGGGCGTCCTGCGGCGGCGGGAACTGCTGGGACGCCAGCCGACCCTCGGGTGTCGCGGCCTTGGCGTCGCTGGCATGCCCCGCCACCTCGTCGGGGAAGATCAGCTGCGCCGGGCCGCGTTCGAGTACCGCCGTCTTCACCGCGCGACTCGCGAGTTCGGCGAACGGGGAGTCGGGGAGCACCGGCTGCGCGAAGGAGGCCACCTGGCCGAAGGCCGCTTTCAGGTCCAGCTCCTGGAAGTTGCCGGTCCCCAGGACCTGGGTCGCGACCTGGCCCGTGAGTGCGAGGACGGGCGCGCGATCGACGTGCGCATCCCAGAGTCCGGTGAGCAGGTTGGTCGCGCCGGGGCCCGCGATCGCGAGGCACGCCGCGGGCCGCCCGGTCAGCTTTCCGTACGCCGAGCACGCGAACGACGCTGCGCCCTCGTGCCGCACGCCGAAGTAGTGCATGCGGCCGGCTTCCTGCTGACGCCGGATTGCTTCGGCGACGTTCAGGTTGGAGTGTCCGACCATCCCGAATACCCAGCGCACACCCCAGTTCGTGAGCGTCTCGACCATCACGTCCGACACCGTGCGGTCGCGCACCAGCTCGGCCGGTAGCTCGACGTACACGCCGTCCTCGCGCACCTCGACCGGGTAGGTCGGGACGCCGTCGTCGTAGCCGCCATCGGGAGGCTGTCCCGTGAGCGGGCAGTAGTCCCAGCCGTGCCAGGGGCAGCGCAGGTGGCCCTTCTCGATCGATCCCTCGCCGAGGGGTCCGCCCTGGTGGGGGCACCGGTTGTCGAGCGCCCCGTACTGCCCGTCCCAGTGCGTCATGCACAGGGTCAGTTCGTCGAGGGTGACCGACTTCACGCGGCCTTCTTCGAGCTCGTCGAGTTCGAGGGCCTTCTTCCAGACCCGCTGATCAGAGGGGCGAACGGGGCTCATCGGAGGAACTCCTTGCTGTGGCGGATGGCGGCCTCGAGAAACGCGTGCAAGGTGGAGGACTGGGAGTCGGCGCTCGGCGCCTCGACCAGTTCGCTGGCGCGGAGCGTGGCGGCGATGAACCCGTCGGTGTGCCAGGAGCCCGCCGGCAGCGAACCGAAAGACAGGTCCCCGACCCCCCGGACCGGCCAGTGGTTCACGTACCAGTACGGCTCGGGAATCGCGCCGTCTCCAGGGGAGAGGCCGATGCCCACCGTCTTCGTCCCGCCTTCGGGCAGCGGGGCCACGCTCTGGAGGATCGCGAGGTCGAAGTGATGGGGCCAGCAGAGGATCGCTTCGTCCGGCGCGTAGTCCGCGAGTGCGAGGCGGGCGTTCGCGAACCAGCGGTCGAGCTCCGCGAGGCCGTCGCGCGGCGCTTCGAAGGGCGTTCCCTCGCGCACCGGATGCGGCTCGAGGTCGTAGGTCGGGAAGCGCAGCGCCCCTGCCAACTGGCCGTCGGAGCCGGCAGCGAGCGTGTCACGCAGCCATTCCGCTGCCTCCGCCAGGGTGCGTCCGTCGAGCGTCCGTTCGCCCACGGTTCCGGCCGGGCCCAGCACGTCGACCCGGAGTTCTGCCAGGTCGAGGACGGCCTGCAATCCGCCCGCGAGCGGGGCGGCGATCGCGAGGGCGCGAAGGTCGGGGCGATAGACGGTAGCCGTGTGGCTGGTGTCGGCGCGGTGCTCCGCGTGGGTCTCTCCGACGGCCGCGAGGAGCTGCACGGCCGCGTGGGCCTGCTCGCGCGCGCCGGTCAGTTGGTTCGGAGCGATCGCTCCCAGTCGTTCCCAGCTCACCGGGTTCCTCCCTGCACGAAGACCGGATGGGCACTGCCGACATGCACGGGAGCCGGAGCGGTCACGGCGACACCCCGGCGAACGGAACGCCCGCCAGCGCGTGCATGTCGCGCTTCCAGGTGGTCAGGTCTTCGAGCTGGAACTGATCGAGGTGGGTGTGGCCGCAGGCCCGGGCCATCACCCGCATCAGTTCGGTGGCCGATCCGAAGAACCGAGCGAGCCGCTTCGCGGCCAGGGCCACCGGCAGGCGGGAGCGCAGGTGTTCCTGCTGGGTGGCGATGCCCACCGGGCAGTTGTTGGTGTGGCAGGCGCGCATGCCGAGGCAGCCAATCGCCTGGAGCGCCGCGTTCGACAGCGCGATCCCGTCGGCGCCCAGCGCCAACGCTTTGACGAACTCCGACGGGACCCGCAGGCCGCCCGTCGCGATCAGCGTGACGTCCGGTCGGCGCAGGCGGTCGAGGGTACGGCGCGCCCGGGCGATCGCTGGGATCGTCGGCACGCTGATGTTGTTGCGGAAGATCAGCGGGGCGGCGCCCGTGCCGCCACCACGCCCGTCGAGGATGATGTAGTCCGCGCCCGCAGCGACTGCGGCTTCGACGTCGCGCTCGACGTGTTGTGCAGAGAGCTTGAAACCGATCGGAATGCCGCCGGTCGCTTCCCGCACTTCGTCCGCGACGCGGCGGAAGTCGGTGATCGATTCGAGGTCGGGGAAGCGCGCCGGCGAGATCGCGGACTGGCCCTCGGGAATCTCGCGCACTTCGGCGATGCGTCCGGTCACTTTGTGACCGGGCAGGTGCCCGCCCGTCCCGGTCTTGGCGCCCTGGCCGCACTTGAAGTGGAAGGCCTGGACGCGCTGGAGCTTCTCGAGCGCGAAGCCGAAGCGGCCCGACGCCAGCTCGTAGAGGTAGCGCCCGTTCTCCTGTTGCTCCTCGGGCAGCATGCCGCCTTCGCCGGAGCAGATGCCGGTCCCGGCTTCCTCGGCACCCATCGCCAGCGCCACCTTCGCTTCGAGCGAGAGCGCGCCGAAGCTCATGTCCGACACGAAGAGCGGCGTCTCCAGCTGCAGCGGACGCTTCGCCTCGGGGCCGATCACCAGGTCGCTCCCGACCTCGGCATCGTCGAGCAGGGGAACCCGGTGCAGCTGCGCCGTCAGGATCTGGATGTCCTCCCAGGCGGGGAGCTCGGCCCGGGGGACGCCCATCGCGTCCACGCGTCCGTGATGGCCGGCGCGTTCGAGCCCGTGCTCGGCCATCTCCTGGATCCAATGGTTGTAGGGCTCGTCGCCGGTGCCATGAGGGTCGGCGTAGGCGCCCTGGTAGGACGCGCGCGCATAGGGCTGGGGGTGACACCGCTCCCACTCGCGGATCTCGTCCTCGTCCACGAAGACGCCGTCGTCCTCGATCCAATGCGAGAAACGCTCGAGCTTCTCGTCGTTGCTGTAGGCGCTCACCCCAGTCCGGAACCGGTAGTCCCAATCGTGGACGCCGCAGATCAGGTCCTCGCCGCGGATCTCGCCATCGGCCAGCATGGCGCCGCGGTGGAGACAGCGGCCATAGAGGACGGACACCTCGGCCTGGTCGGGCCAGCGCACGACGACGAGGTCGACGTTCGCAAGCAGGGCGCCGAAGGGTTTCTCGGGGTCGAGTTCGCTGAACGTGGCGATGCGCACGCGATGCATCGTGGCGTCGGTCTCCGTGTGTCGGGTGAGCGGACTTCGGCACGGCCCCTTCGAGGCCGGGACTAGCCGTGGTAGAAGGTCTCCCGGATCACTTTGCCATCGCGCCACTGCTGCACGGCGACTTGTTTCTGCACGACGCGGTCTCCGCCGTGAGGCGTGAGGTCGAAGGCCCATTCGATGGCGGCGCGATGGCCGTCGACGAGGACCTCGCCGACCTCGGCCCCGTGGAAGGTGACGCCGTTCACGAAGGCCTCCTCGTAGGCGCGGTTCGCGGCCTTTCCCACACGCTCGTCCGCGCCGTTCTCGCTCATGACCACCTCGTCGGCGTAGAAGCGGTCGAAGGTCTCGAGGATCTCTCCCTCCAGGATGCCGTCGATCACGGCCTGGACGTCGTTGCGAATGCTCATGCCTTTCCTCCGATCGAATCGCGGCCATGCGGCCGGTCGAGGTCGAGCTCCGGGCCGATGGGCACCACGCCCGTCGGATTGATGGTCCCGTGACTCTCGTAGTAGTGACGCTTGATGTGTTCGACGCTCACCGTCTCCGCGACGCCGGGCACCTGGGTGAGCTCGCGCAGGTAGCCCGACAGGTGCGGGAAGTCGGCGATGCGCTGTCGGTTGCACTTGAAGTGGCCGACGTAGACGGCGTCGAAGCGGACCAGCGTGGTGAAGAGGCGCCAGTCGGCCTCGGTGCGGGTGTCGCCCACCAGCCAGCGCTGTTCGCCGAGCTTCGCGTCGAGGTGGTCGAGCGCGCCGAAGAGCTGCTCGAACGCCTCTGCGTAGGCTTCCTGGGAAGTCGCGAAGCCGCAGCGGTAGACGCCGTTGTTGATGTTCGGATAGACGAAGGCGTTGACCTCGTCGATCGCGTCGCGGAGCCCGCGCGGGTAGAGGTCGACGGACGGGTCGGCGATTGCGTCGAACTCCGCATTCAGCATGCGGATGATCTCGGAGGACTCGTTGTTCACGATCGTGCCGGTCTCGCGGTCCCACAGCACGGGGACGGTGACGCGACCCGAGTAGTGGGCGTCCGCCGTCGTGTAGACCTCGTGCAGGTAGCGCTTGCCGAGGAGCGCGTCCCCGGTGACGAGCGGGGTGTCGTCCGGGTTCTCGAAGGCCCAGCCGTGCTCGGCCATGAGCGGGTGCACGACCGATACCGAGATCGCGCTCTCGAGGCCTTTCAGCTTGCGCACGATCAGGGCGCGGTGCGCCCAGGGGCACGCGAGGGAGACGTAGAGGTGGTAGCGGCCGGCCTCGGGCGCGAACCGGGTCGAGCCGTCCGCCGCGATGCGATCGCGGAATGCGCTGTCCTTGCGGACGAAGCGACCGCCGGTGGATTTCGTGTCGTACCACGCGTCGCTCCAGCGTCCGTCGACCAGCTGTCCCATGTTTCCTCCTTCGCTCTCTCGGGGTAGCGGCCTGGCGGGGTCATGCCAGATCGAAGAGCAAGAACTCGGCGTCCTCGCGTGCCTGCACGGACACCGTGTCGATCGCCTCGATTCCGAGCGCGTCGCCGGCGTCGATCGTTCGATTCGCGACCGTCAGCGACCCCGCGAGTCCTTGCACCCACACGGCGCGTCCGGCGCCGACGGCGAATTCGAGGCCTTCGCCCGCTGCGAGGCGGCCCGCGTAGACCGACGCGTCGGCGTGGATCGGGAGCGATCCGTCACGCGCATCGGGCGAGGCCACCAGGGTGAGGCCGTGGTGCGCACGCCATCCCGGTGTCGCGTGCGCGAACGCGGGAGTCGCGACCGGCCGGTCGGGCAGCAGCCAGACCTGGACGAAGTGCACCGGTTCGCGATCCGAGGCGTTCCACTCGGCGTGAACGACGCCCGGGCCCGCGCTCATCGCCTGCACCTCACCCGCGTGGATCTCCGAGCGGGCACCCAGGCTGTCTTCGTGACGAAGCGCTCCCGCGAGCACGAACGAGAGGATCTCGGCGTGGCGGTGGGGGTGGGGCCCGAACCCGCGACCCGGGGCGACGACATCCTCGTTGAGGACCCGGAGCCCGCGGAAGCCCGGCCAGTCGGGGTCTCGGTAGTCGCCGAAGGCAAAGGCGTGCTGGGAGTCGAGCCAGGCCAGCCGGGTCTGGCCGCGCTCTTCGCTGGGTCGAGGGCTCACGTGCATGGGGCGGAAGGAAATCACGTGACGAGGAGAGAACAAGAGAGTTCACAGGCACATGACTATGTCCATTTTGGATACAATGACTTCACCCGAGGAGGTGTGATGGCCCAACTCGCTGAGATCGAGTCGTTTGTCGCGGTCGTCGAGGCCGGCGGCTTCCGCGCCGCAGCCGCGCGCGCCGGTCTGACCCCGTCTGCGGTGAGCAAGCGGGTCCGGGCGCTCGAGGACCGCCTCGGGGCGCGGCTCCTCAACCGGACCACGAGGCGTGTCGCACCGACCGACGTCGGGCGGGCCCTCTTCGAGCGGGCGCGGGCGATCCTGGCCGATCTCGAAGACGCCGAGTGTGCGATCACCGAGTTGCAGGCGGAGCCGCGCGGACCCCTGCGCATCGGGGCGCCGATGGACTTCGGTCGCCGCCATCTCGTCGAAGTGTTCGCCGAGTTCGCTGCCGAGCACCCGGCGGTGACTCTGGACGTGCATCTCACCGACCGCTTCGTCGACGTGGTGGGCGAGGGGTTCGACCTGGTCGTGCGGATCGGGACGCTGTCCGATTCGAGCCTGGTCGCGCGCCGCCTGGCTCCCTGCAAGCGGGCCCTGGTCGCCGCACCTGCCTACCTGCGCCGCGAGGGAACCCCGCAGCGCGTCGGGGACCTCCCCCACCACGCCTTGCTCGCCTACACCCTCGACAGCGCGCGGACCTGGCCCGTCGAGGGAGTGTCGCTGGCGGAGCAGGCGCACCACCGGGCCGACAACGGGGAGATGCTGCGTTCCCTCGCGCGGGCCGGCGCGGGGATCGCGCTGCTGCCGACGTTCCTGGTGGGCGACGACCTCCGCGATGGCTCGCTCGTCGAACTGCTGCCCGGCCAGCTGGCGGCCGAGCTGGCGATGCACGCAGTGACACCGCACCGCAAGCTCCTGTCCACGAAGGTGCAGCTCTTGATCGCGCGGCTGCGCGAGCGCTTCGGTGCCGACCCGTCCTGGGACGAGGGGCTTCCCGTCCCCGGGTGACGTCCTCAGGACCCCGACTTCCCGTCGGCCCCCGAGTTGCTGTGGAGCCGGATGGCGGGTCCCGGCGTCCCGCCCGTCGCCCGAGTCGGGTAGGGTATGCCCCGGGTCGACGACCCCCCGAGACCCCCCACCGCGAGCGCCCCGCGCGACCCCACCGACTGCGCGCAGCGCTTGCCCCTGCGCCGAAAGAGAGACCCATGGCACTGATCCTGACCGAAGACCAACTGATCTTGCGCGACATGGCGCGCACGTTCTTCGACGAGAAGTCGCCCGTCGAGCGGATGCGCAGTCTCCGCGACGAGAAGGACGCCACCGGCTTCCACCGTGCGCTCTGGAAGGAGATGGGTGAGCTCGGCTGGATCGGGATTCCCTTCCCGGAAGCCGTCGGCGGCGCCGACATGGGCTACGGCGAACTCGGCGCGGTGCTGGGGGAGTGTGGTCGCGTCCTCGCACCGGAACCCTTCGTGTCGACGGTGCTCCTCGGCGGCAACGCCATCCTGTTGGGCGCGCCGGAGCCGCTCCAGAAGGAGCTGCTTCCCGAGGTGTGCAGTGGGGAGCGATTGCTCGCCCTCGCGTTCCAGGAGCGCGGACGCTTCGCCCCCACCGAGGTCGAGACCACCGCGACCCGCGAGGGTGACGGCTTCTCGCTGCGCGGCGAGAAGACCTTCGTGCTCGATGGGCACGTGGCCGATCAGCTGGTGATCGTCGCGCGCACGTCGGGCGGCCGCGAGGACCGGGACGGTCTCTCGCTCTTCGTGGTCGACGCACAGGCGGCGGGCGTGGAGATCCAGCGCACCGAGATGGTCGACGGTCGCAACGCGGCGACCGTGCGTCTCGACGGTGTCACGGTCGGCGCCGACCGCGTCCTCGGTGACGTCGATGGCGGCTTCGCACTGCTCGACCGCGTCTTCGATCGCGCGACGATCGGACTCTGCGCCGAGATGGTCGGCACCTTCGAGGAGACCTTCGAGCGGACGCTGCAGTACCTGAAGGACCGCGAGCAGTTCGGCGTGAAGATCGGGACCTTCCAGGCGCTGCGTCACCGGGCCGCCCACATGTGGACCGAGCTCGAGTTCGCGCGGTCGGTGGTGCGCGACGCCCAGTCGGCCCTGGACGACGACCGCGACGACGCCTCGGCCTGTGCGAGCGCGGCGAAGGCCCGCTGCTCGGACGTCGCACATCTGATCGGCGGCGAAGCCATTCAGATGCACGGCGGTATCGGCATGACCGACGAGGAAGAGATCGGACTCTTCTTCAAGCGCTTGAAGGCCGCTGAGTTCACGCTCGGCGACGGCATCTACCACCGCGACCGGTTCGCCGGCCTGCGCGGCTACTGAGCGAGGAGCATCCCATGTCTGAATCTCTCGACGCATTCCGCCAGGAAGCCCGGGCTTGGATCCAGGAGTCGCTGCCCGAGGAGCTCAAGTCGGGTCCCCGCCGAGGCGCTCCGAAGGAAGCCCTCGACCGCTGGTTCCAGGCGCTCACCGGGAAGGGGTGGCTCACCCCAGATTGGCCCACCGAGTACGGCGGCGGCGGTCTCGACCGCAAGCAGACCCAGGTGGTGAAGCAGGAGCTGAAGAAGGCGCGCGCTCCGGTGCCGCCGGCCTCGGCGTTCGGCACGCGAATGCTCGGTCCGACCCTGCTCGAATTCGGGACCGAGGAGCAGAAGCTCGAGTTCCTGCCGCAGATCTCGCGCCACGAGGTCCAGTGGTGCCAGGGCTACAGCGAGCCCGGTGCCGGATCCGACCTGGCGAGCCTGCAGACGCGGGCCGTGCGCGAAGGCGATGAGTACGTCATCACCGGCCAGAAGATCTGGACGACCGGCGCGGACAAGGCCGATTGGATCTTCTGCCTGGTGCGCACCGACCCCGACGCGGCGAAGCACGACGGCATCAGCTTCGTCTTGTTCCCGATGCACCAACCCGGGGTCAAGGTGAGTCCGCTGACGCTGATCGATGGCAACGCCGACTTCTCCCAGGTGTTCTTCGACGGTGCGCGGGCGAAGGTGGCGCACCTGATCGGCCCCGAGAATGGCGGCTGGACGGTGGCGAAGCGGCTGCTTCAGCACGAGCGTACGACGGATGGCGGCAGCGAGGGCGGCATCACGGGAGCGATGAAGGAGACCTTCGTCGACCTCGTGAAGCGCGAAGTGGGCCTGCGGGACGGCGTGCTCGCCGACGCCACCCTGCGGCAGCGCACGGCGGCACAGGAGATGGAGGCGAACGCGCTCCGGCTCACGATGCGGCGCGCGGGCGAGGAGGCGCGGGCCGGTCAGTCGACCCGCGACATCGGATCCCTCGGCAAGTACCGCTGGGCCAACATGGTGAAGGCCGAGCAGGATCTCGCGATGCAGGCGCTCGGTGCCCAGGGTCTCGGCTGGGAAGGGCCCGGCTTCGAAGCCGTCGAGCTCCAGCGCACCAAGGCCTGGCTCACCACCCGCTCCGACTCGATCTGGGGCGGGACCAACGAGGTGCAGCTCAACGTGATCGCGAAGCGCGTGCTGGAGATTCCCGAGTAGGGACCGGCCCGGCGTCCGCGTGGAGCCGGGCTGCAAGCTCCACGCGGGAGTGCACACCCAATTTCTCGAAGATCGACGCGATCTGGTTCGCGATCGTCCGCACGCTCGTTCCGCGGCGCGACGCGATGTCCAACGAGGTGCTGCCGGCGAGCAGCGCGGACGTCACCTCGCGCTCGGCCGGCGACAACGCCTCGGCGGCGGCCTCGTCGAGCAGGGGATGCGCCCCGACCAGCAGCGTCTCCCCGTTCAGGCTCGCTTCCTCCAGCCGGGCACGGAGTCCCCCCGGCGCGAAGAAGCTCGCCAGTTCGGTGCGCGCGCCGAGCCCGAGCTTCCGACAGCCAGTCTTCACCGCCATGCTGACCGCCGAGAGTGAGACACCGAGCTCGTAGGCGATCTCCTTCGTCGAACGGCCCATCCCGACGAGTTCCGCGATCTGGCGCTCGCGTCGGGTCAGTCCGCGCGGATCGACGACCGAAGGCTCGTTCCGGTGCGCGACGACGAAGCGCTTTCCGTCGCGCTCGAAGCGGTCCACGAGGCTCCAGCGCCCTTCGACGAGGCCGCTCCAGCTCTCCATCGCGGCTTCCGGATCGCACCGACCCGCGTGAGAGCGCGCGCGGTCGATCCGCACGGCGGCGTCCCGCAAGGCGTCGCGGGCCGAGGCGTCGCGTGCAGGGCCCTCGGCGTGCTGGATGCGACCGTCGGGATCGAGGACTGCCTCGACGCCGCCGCCTTCCGCGTCGTCTGCGAACGCCGCACGCAGCCTCAAGCCGGCGCCTAGATGCGTCATGGCCAGGTGCCAGCGGCGACGCTCCGCCGGGGTCGTGGACATCGGGCGGGGGAGGGCGCCCAGGAGCAGGGCCATGCGCCCCGCGCTGGCGCGGCCGACGGTGCCGAGCATGTCCTCGGCCAGCCCTCGCATCGACTCGAGGAACACCCGCCTTGCCTCCGGGACCCTCGGGAAGACGCGCTCGCTGAGGGTCCCGGCCACAGGACCGTTTCGATACATCAGATCGATGACGGCCTCGGGGCCGGCTTCGTTCACGGCGACCGCGACGTCACGAATGGCCGTCGTCTCGGCCTCCACTTTTTCGAGATCGATCCGGCTGGGCGTGACGCGCGCGACGAAGAGGACGACCGTCGGACTGTGCACGAAGAACGCCGTGGCGCATTCGCGCACCTGTCGGAGCCAGTCGTCCGCAGGCGATGCGAGGTCGTAGCTGGCCTCGAGAAGTCCGATCCAGTCGTGGGTGCGCATGAGGGACGCCTAACCGGGTTCCCGATCACGCTAGCACTGCGCTCTTCGTCGAGTTCTCATCGACGACTGACAAATTGACCATGCCCCGTATGGCGAATTGACCATGGGAACCCACTGCGCGCGCTCATAGCCTGCGCCGAGCCTTCGCGATTCGGCGTGGGCGGCGACGGGAGTGGCTCTCATGCGCAGCTGGAACTGGGTCTTCTGGACACTCGCAACGCTGGTAGCTTCGGGTACAGCATCGGCGCAAACGCCCTACCGCGTGGCGGACCTGAACCCCGGTGCTGGTAACGGCGTCGACTCATTTCATCTCGACGGGTTCGGATTCGCCCTGGGCAACACGTTTCTGTTCGGCGGCACGGACGGCGCAGGTGACGAAGAGCTGTGGCGTTCCGACGGAACCCTGGCCGGAACCGTCCGGATCGCCGACCTCAACCCCGTCGCGAGTGCCTCTCCCAGCGTGTTCTTCGCCCTCGACGCGACGCGCGCGCTGTTTCGGGCCCAGCACGAGACTGAAGGCGTCGAACTCTTTGTCACTGACGGCACGGCGGCCGGAACGGCCTACGTGAAGGACATTCGGCCCGGCGCGAGCGGTTCCTTCCTGGGATTCGGCGCGGCCGTTGGGGGCGTGGCCTTCTTCCGAGCCACCGCCAACGACGGGAGCGAACTCTGGAAGTCCGATGGGACCGACGCGGGCACGGTCCAGGTGCGGGACATCCGGCCTGGAACGGGAGGCTCGACGCCCTTCGACTTCACGGTGGCCGGAGGTCAGCTGTTCTTCGCCGCCAATGACGGAAGCGCGGGTACCGAACTCTGGACGAGCGACGGCACCGAACTCGGCACCCAGATGGTGATCGATCTCAACCCGACCGGCAGCGGCAACGTCGGGGAACTCGCCGAGTTCGACGGTGAGGTCTATTTCCGCGGCAACGACGGAGCGACCGGTACCGAGCTATGGAAGAGCGACGGCACCACGACCGTACGGATCACCGACGTGAACCCGGGGGCCGGCGGCGCGGACGTGTCGAGCCTCTACGTCTACGACGGCTTTCTCTACTTTCTCGCCAACGACGGGACGACGGGTCGCGAGATCTGGCGGACAGATGGTACGCCCGGAAACGCTACCCGGTTGACCGACGTCAATCCGGGCGCCGGGGACGGGGTGTTCCCCAGCCAGTTCTGCGGCGTGAACGGGGTGCTCGTCTTCTCGGGGCAGGACGGCCTCAACGGGCGGGAGCTGTGGGCGACCGACGGAACGCCCGACACCGAGTTCCTGCTCGTGGAAGTGCAACCGGGCGCCCCGAACGGCGTCGAGTTCCAGTCGCTGCGCTGCCAGGCCGGTGCGGTCTACTTCGTCGGAGACGACGGGGTGGACGGACGCGAGCCGTGGACCAGCGACGGGACCGTCGCCGGGACCCGGCGGCTGTCCGACATCCAGGCGGGCGCCCCCGATGGCGTCGCCTTCGCCCCCGGCTTCACCGCCGCGGGCAGTCGCGTCTTCTTCCCCGCCAGCGACGGGGCGACGGGCAACGAGCTCTGGGCTGTCGGACCCAGCGCCGCGCCGGTGCCGGCGCTTTCCCTCCTCGGAGCGGCCGGGCTCGTCGCACTCTTGCTCGGACTCGGCATGCGCCGCTCGGCGCGGTCGCGACGCGGGTCGTTGCGGTCGGGCTTGCTGTCTTGGCGAAAGGAAGGAGCCTCGACGCCCTCGACCGGCGCGGCTCACGCGCCGACGAACTGATACCCCAGCATTCCCGCTGCGATCAGCGTGACGAGGAAGGTGACGCCGGCGCCGATGCCGCGAAGGGGACTCTGGATCGTGTCGGCCTTCAGGCCGATCGCGTGGCAGATCCGCGCCACCACCATCGCGAGGCCGATGCCGTGGAGGAAGCCGGCAGAGGCGCCGTTCAGCTCGAGTGCTGCGAACATCAGCATGAAGTAGGGCACGAACTCGACGAAGTTCGCGTGGCGCCGCATCGCCAGCAGCAGATCCGGACGTCCGCCGTCTCCGATCGAGATGCCTTCGCTCCCACGGATCCTGCCGGGGAAGAAGGACAGCACGGCCGCGAACACGGCGAAGATGGCGAGATACAAGGCGCTGATGGGAAGGGGCATGGGGTCTCCTGGTCCGAGGCGTGGGTGCCCATCATACCGGTGGAGCGCGGCCGAAAGACACCCGGCTGTGTTCGCAGTCGCCCAGCGTCCGCCGCTCTTCTGCTACGCCCGCTAGCCGAGGGGGACGCCACGCCCCGTGCCCTCAGGCGGCTCGTGTGGCGGGGTTCCGGCCCGCGCCGCTCACGGGCAGGCGCCCCCCGGAGTTCTCGGCGCGGGCGAGTATCCTGTCCGGATCCGGCGGACCAGGTGCGGTGTCGATGCGAAGTGGCTCTCGTGGCTCCAGATGGCTGAAGGAAGGAAGGCGCAACTGGCGCGGCGCCGCGGTCTCGACCGCACTCCTGACCTGCGCCATCGCGTCCGCGGCCCAGGGCGAGCAGTGCATCGCGGCGGCGAACTTCAACTGGAGCGGCCCCAGCCAGGGCGGCTGGATCGGGTGCATCCCCGACGCCTCCGACGACTTCTCGATGAACGGGTTCACCGTGACCCTCGCCGCCGATCTGAGCATCGCGGGCAGCCTCGCCGTGACGGCAGGGGGGCGGTTGGTGGTGCCGGCGGGGGTGACGTTGACCGCGACGGGGGGCGTCCGCGTCGATGACGGCGGGACCCTCGAACTCTCCGGGGCGACGCTCCACACCGGCCGGGTGGCGTCGGTCGTCTGGTCGGGTTCGACCGCCACGCTCAGCGTCGACGACCTGCCGCCCGCGACGCTGGCGCCGGGCGACTACGTGCACTTCACGGACGACTACGGCGCGCCCGGCGCGGTGCTCGCGGAGCCACTCCAGAGCTTCGCCGACCCGCCGCTTCCCGGGACGACGCGACCGGCCTATGCGCGCGGTTGGATGTTTCGGGTCGTGACCGTGGTCGGGACGGCGGTCACCGTCTCTCTCGACGACTGGGCCGGAGTCGGGTTCCGTACATCGGCACGCGGGGCGCTGCCGGGTCGGCGATCGATCTCGCCAGCGCGACGGCGGCCGCGGGCTTTCACGGCAGCGTGACCGAACTGCAGGTGTCTTCCGCGGCCCTCGACATCCAGGCTTCGGGCGACC